>CAZIPY010000075.1:0-3952 GCA_964541125.1 uncultured Luteolibacter sp.
ATAACATTGGAACCCAAAATATTGGATTTGTGGAATTTCAGGTTGAATGATGGAACTTGCAAGCCCACCCAAAAGGCGTAACTCTCTCCCCGACCTTACCCCACCTCCCATTATGGCCGACCGCGAAGACAAAAACGAAGAAACCATCGACGGCAAATTCTACGTCGACAGTCAGTGCATCGACTGCGACCTCTGCCGCGAAACCGCCCCCAACAACTTCAAGCGCTCCGATGACGAAGGCTATTCTTACGTCTACAAACAGCCGGAGAACGAAGAGGAAGAGGCTCAGTGCATGGAAGCCCTCGAAGGCTGCCCCGTTGAAGCCATCGGCGACGACGGCGACGAGTAAGTCGTCATCCTTCTTATGAAACGCAAGCCGCGCTCCGGAAACATCCGTGAGCAAATCCTCAGGGAATGGCGCGGCTGTGACGAGGTGAAGGATCCCAACACCGGGATCCACAAGCCCGACGAATTCCTCGCGTCCATCCTCCAGCAGGCCGGCATGTCCGATGGCCTGAACGAGGATGAGGTCCGCGAAAGCTGGCGCGAACTCGCCGGCGACTTCATCGCCGAACACACCGATCCCGTCTCGGTGGCCAATAAACGGCTGTCCCTGCGCGTCACTCAACCCGCCATGCGCTTTCATCTCGAGCAGATGAAGCCCATGCTGCTGGAGCGCATCCAAGCCAAGCTGGGCAAGGACCAGATTCAATCCATTCACTTCACTTTGGGTTAAGCCATGTTTCGCAATCTCATCTTCGACTGGTCCGGCACTCTGGTGGACGACCTCGGTCCGGTGATCGAGGCCACCAATGCGGTGTTGGAGCATTACGGAGTCGAGCCACTCGATCGCGAGAGCTTCCGTCGTCGCTTCCGCCTGCCCTACAGCGAATTCTATCAGGAGCTATTGCCAGACACGCCGCTTGAGGAACTCGAAGCCCTGTTCCGACCCGCCTTCGATGGTGCAGAAAGCTCCGTCTTTGTTCTTCCCCACTCCCAGAACAAGCTGGAGTGGTGCCGCGAGCAGGGCATTCGCTGCTTCGTGCTGACCTCGATGGACCCCGGCGCCTTTGAAAAGCAACTCGATGAATTCAACCTTCGCCACTTCTTCGAAGCCACCTACTCGGGCGTGGTCGACAAGCGTGAGCTCATCCATCAGTTGCTCGAAACCCACGCTCTGCAAGCCGATGAAACCGCCTTCGTCGGCGACATGACCCACGACGTGGAGACCGCCCGCCACGGCGGCGTGTCCTCCATCGCCGTACTCAGCGGCTACGACCATCCTGAGATTCTAGCCGAAGTCCGCCCGGACATCACCGTTCACGATCTCGATGCACTGCGTTCACTGATGGAGCGCCCCCTCAACAAGGAGAAACCCATCTCCACCGTCGGCGCCCTCATCCACGACGGCTCCGGCAAAGTGCTGATGATCCGCACCCATAAATGGAGCGACAAGTGGGGCATTCCCGGCGGCAAGATCGAGCGCGGTGAGGCTTCAGAAGATGCCTTGTGCCGCGAAGTGCGCGAAGAGACTGCACTAGAATTAGAAGACATCCGCTTCGCCTTAGTGCAGGACAGCATCGACTCTCCGGAGTTCGAACGCCCGGCCCACTTCATCCTGCTCAACTACGTCGCCCGCGCCACCGGCACGAACGTGGTGCTCAACGATGAGGCCGAGACCTTCCAATGGCTCAGCCCCCAAGAAGCCCTTGAACTGGACCTCAACCAACCGACTCGTCATCTTCTGGAGCAGGTTCTCCAACAGAAACTAATCTGACATGCCCGACACCATTGAAATCAGCCGTCTGAAAGTCAGCACCCACATCGGTGTGCCAGATGAGGAACGCGCGACGGCCCAATCTCTATGGATCACTGCCCGTTTGGTGCCGAGCCAGGGCTTTGATCACCTCGCGGATACCATCGAACACACCATCGACTATCAGGCTGTGGCCGACCAACTCAGCGCGCTGGCATCGGAGAAGCCGCGCAAACTCATCGAGACCTTAGCCACCGAAGCCGCAGATCTTCTACTACGCGAACACCCCCTGCAGGAGGTCTTCATCCGCATCGAAAAGCAGATCCTACCCAACACCGACTGCGTGGCGGTGGAGGTCACGCGCAAATCGAGTGGAAATTAATCGCTGATTTCCACTCCGGTTCCAGTTGCAGAGTCCGCAGGGATGGGTAATTTCCCTGCATGAACGTTCCCATGATTGCCATGGCCCTGCCCATCGGCGGCATCGACCCCATCTTCATCATCATCTTCGTGGTGACCCTGCTGGTCAGCATTGCCGTCAGCAGCACCCTCAAGGCTCGCTTCCGCCAGCACTCCCAGGTCCCCATCCGCTACACCGGCGCGGAAATCGCCGAGCGCATGCTGCGCGAGTCCGGCATTCGGGACGTCAAGGTGGTCAGCGTCCCCGGCCACCTCACCGATCACTACGATCCGACCAACAAAACGGTCAATCTTAGCGAAAGCGTCTACCACCACAACTCCGTGGCCGCCGCAGCAGTGGCCGCTCACGAATGCGGCCACGCCGTCCAGCACGCCACCGCCTACCGCTGGCTGACCATGCGCTCGAAGATGGTGCCCGCCGTCCAGTTCTCGAGCCAGATGCTCAATTTTATCCTCATCGCCAGCCTTCTGGGGGCCGGATTCCTTGGAAACCCCATGATTCTGTGGGTTTACGTCGGCCTCTTCTCTGTCACCACTCTCTTCTCCTTTGTCACCCTCCCAGTGGAGTTTGATGCCAGCAAGAGAGCCCTGGCATGGCTGGAAAGCAGCGGATCCACCGTCAGCATGGAACACGCCAAGGCCAAAAACGCCCTCTTCTGGGCCGCCATGACCTATGTCGCAGGTGCGCTGGGCTCCCTCGCTATGCTGGCCTACTACCTATTCATCCTGCTTGGCCGTAGAGACTGATTATCAGTCAGTTGGAGATTGCACCTCTCCCAATCCTGTCAGCTTAAAGTCTACCAGATAGGTCGACTTGAGCCTTGACACTTGGCATTGAGCTTGCTTGCCTTCGGCGCCCGCCGCGAGTGGCCTCGGATCTCCCGATCCAGCTGCGCACCGAGGGGCCACAACGCTTTCAGGCTCAACACCTCACACCCATGGATTGGACATCTCCCATTTGGTACGTCTCGTACATTCTCGTTCTGTGCTGTTTCGCCGGCTTCGGCTTCCACCGCCTGACCATTCTTTTCCTGTATCTCAAGCACAGCCGCAACCAGCCCAAGCCCAAGGAAAACTTTGTTGAGCTGCCCATCGTGACCGTGCAATTGCCGGTCTTCAACGAGATGCACGTGGTCGACCGCCTGCTCGAGTCCGTCGCCGAGATGGACTACCCGCAGGACAAGATGCACATCCAGCTCCTCGACGACTCCACCGATGAGACCGTGGAGATCTGCCGCGAAGGCATTGCCAAGCTTGTTGAGCGCGGCTTCGACGCCGAGCACATCCACCGCGTTGACCGCACCGGTTTCAAAGCCGGCGCCCTCGAGAACGGCACCAAGACTGCCAAGGGTGAATACCTCCTGATCCTTGATGCCGACTTCGTTCCCAAGCCGGATCTGCTGCAGAAGACCATCCACTACTTCACCGATGACAAGATCGGCATGATCCAAACCCGCTGGGGTCACCTCAACCGCAACTTCAACATCCTCACCCGCCTGCAGGCGATGTTCCTCGATGGTCACCTCGAGCTCGAGCAGACCGCCCGCAACCGCTCCGGCCGCTTCTTCACCTTCAATGGCACCGGCGGCATCTGGCGCAAGTCCTGCATCGCGGACGCCGGTGGCTGGGAACACGACACCCTTACCGAGGACATGGATTTGAGCTACCGCGCCCAGCTCAAAGGCTGGCGCTTCTACTTCCTCAACAACGTGGAAACTCCTGCTGAGCTGCCCGTCGACATGGACGGCTTCAAGAGCCAGCAGCACCGCTGGACCA
>CAZIPY010000076.1:0-4297 GCA_964541125.1 uncultured Luteolibacter sp.
CCGGATGCGGCAATTGCCTGGATCAGGGAGAATCAGCAATCCCGTACAGATTTGATCAATCCGGACCATATCAAGTCGGCAATTGTTGGCGCAGGAGACACGCGCCCGTCTTGGGCCTTTGAATTGCTCAAGGAATTCAAGATTGAAAACGATGAGGTTGCTGCGGCGACCATCATCCATCGCGCGACGACCGATGACCGGCGCTCGGCGGCACTGACTGCACTGCGCGACTACATCAATGACATGGACGGTGCGGGGGACATCGATTATTTCAAGAAGAGAGCGTATCGGCAGTTTGTGTATTCATTGCGCAAAGAAGGGCTGGAGGGAACCATGGACTGGTTGGACGGTGCCGGTTTCTCCCAGGATGAACTCTACTACGTTGCCAGGGGCCTGGATCACAACACGGTGCGGCAAGGCCATCAGCAGTGGTTCGAGTGGCTGGATCAGAAATTACCAGATGAGCAACGCGACGAGCAAGTGGCTCAAATGGTGAGTGATTGGACGGACTACGATTTTATCTCAGCAGGCACTTGGCTGAATTCCGCACCGGAAGGTGGATGGATGAGGTCCGCGGCCTTGCCAGCCTATGTGAGAAGGGTGGCTCCAGTGGATCCACTGATTGCGGAGCAGTGGGCCTTGACCCTTCCTGCCGGTGGAGATCGTCAATCCCTAGTGAGAGCGATCCACGACTCATGGCCGCGTGAAGATGCGCAAGGAAAGGCCGACTTCGCCAAAAAGCATGGCTTCTGAAGGGGGTTAGCTCTCAAATTCCAAAAGCAACATCGGCACCTCATGATGATCCTCTCCAAATACTCGCCTCTCATTGCGCTCGTCATTGCGATAGTCGCCTTGATCTATTTTCACGGCTTCTTTCTGCCCAAGGTGGATGGGGGCGACGCTGCGGGGACCGGCATGGCGCAAGGCTACACCTTCATTCTATTTTACCTGATCTACATCCCTTACCTGCTGCTGGTCGCGTTCTCACTCTTCAAATATTTTAGTGACCCGTCCGCATTTTCCGGCAAGTGGATCTGGAACGCCTTGCATCTCTCTCCGCTGCTGATTGTCGCATGGTCAGCCTTCATGTTCACGGCCGACCGGATCTACCTCAAACATCAGATCCGACAAAACGCCGCGTTCCAAGATGTTCGGAGAGACTACTCGCATACCAAGCATGACGATCGCTTCCTCACGAGCCAGGACGGCTATGTGATCTACATCCGGCTCTACACCGATCGGGGCCCTAGCGTGGATGCCCTTGGTAAAGTGAGCGAAGAGAGGTTTGAAAGTCGATGGTCGCTGGACACGCTCATCGATGAGCGCAATTTCGACCTCAATGGCTTTCGGGATTCAGACGGAAAGACCCTGCTGGAAAACTACCCTTATGCGGAATCCGAATGGGATTTTGATGCCTGGCATGCTGAGTCCAGCGCCGTCATCGAAGGCCTCAAACGTTGAAATTAAAGCGATTCTCATTGAATAAGGGGCAGGCGGCCTGCGTCTTAGCCGTAAGAATCGGATGGTCTTTGGGCCATTTTGAGCTACACTCCATGGTGATGAAACTCCTCTCCGCCCTATTTTGCCTCGGGTTTGCCGTGATGTCGGCCAATGCCAGCGTTACTGCTGATGTTGAGGAACGCCGGGCTGCGGAAGTCGGCAAGACCTACAAAGTTTTCAAGACGCGGCTGAATGCGATGTATCAGGACGTCACGATCACCAAGATCACGGATGCCGGCATCAGCATCATGCATTCGGAAGGCACGGCGCGTTTGGGCTATGAGCGTTTGACCCCTGAGCAGCGCGAGACCTTTGGCATTACACGCGACGGTGAGAAGGCTGTGCATGCCCAAGAATACCAAAACAAGGCGGCTCATGAGGCCCACGTCGCGGATAAGCAGAAACAGTGGAAAGCCGATAAGATCGCGAGACAGAAAGCTTACGATGAGCAGGTCGCCCAACAAGCGGCCGCGCGCGTGGAGGCTGAGCGCGCAGCAGCGCTAGTGGCTCTGGAAAAACCCGAGGCGACTGGCACTGGCAATACAAGCATTGTCTCCACCGTGGAAGTGCCCTCTTTCCCCATCATCCGCGGTTACGACAACCAGGTGCTCCGCCCCGTGCAGGGCTACACGCGTAGCTATCGGAGCCGTCACTACGGCACCAATCGCACCACCATTTATACCGGCGGCTATGGTGGCACTTATGGCACCCCCGTCCGTTACGGCAGCGGTTGCTACCCCAGCCACGGCACCTATCGCCCCAGCTATCGCAGTGGTTCTTGGGGTGCGATCAACTACAACGGCGGTAAGTGGAATATCGGGATAAGGTGGTAGGCCCCAGGGCTTGCGCTCCTCCCTGCGACTACGTCGCCGCACCGTCGCCCGCAGGGGCTTGTACTAGGGTGTGTCGCTTGCCCTCCGTAGCCTTGGCGAAGGAGGGTCCGCGGGCTGACTGGTCGCCGCACCGCTTGAGCTCCGGCTCGTCCACTGGAGCGGATCTAACGACCAAATGCCTAGACCTCAGGATGCAAATTTGCCAGAGTCCACTCTGCACTCCTGATCATCACATTCCAGCATCCATGAGCTCGATCTTTTCCCGCTTCTCTCCGTCAGGCTTTGGTTCGGCCTTTTCCAAACTGGCCACGCTCAGCGCCATCCTGTTTTTCGGCTCCCACCTGGCCTTGGCTGAAACCACGCTACCGGATTACGCAAAGGATCAACTGAAAGTGTTGGAAGAGGCGCGCCTGAAGGAGCATGCAGCGGCCATGGTGCCGATCAATGAGCTGAATCAGCTCTACATGGATGCGTTGGTGAAGAAAAAGGAGTCCTCACAAAAGGCAGGAGACATCAAACCTGTACTTGCGGCAGGAAAGGAAATCGAACGCCTAAAAGCGAATGGCCCCCCTGCAGGCAAACCCTCGGACCCGGAAATTGCACAGCTCTGGACCACCTATACGGAAACTCTCAAGGCCAGACAAGCTGAGGTGAAAAAACTGCAGGATGAAGCCGACAAGAAACACGATGTTGGCGTTGATCTCGTTGTGAAGGATCTCACCAAAGACGGCCTGATCGACGAAGCCGTGCTGGCGCTTGCTCGCAAAGTGGCGCCTCAAGTGGCCAAGAGCGATCCTCCTGCGCCCGCTCCGACTCCAAAGCCCACGCCCGCTCCGCCGACAAAAGGCACGGATAAGGCCAACCATCTCATCGGCACGTCATGGACAACCCCCAAGGCTGAGAGGCGAAACACCTACACCTACCTCGAAGATGGGGTGGTGAAACTCAAGGATTGGCGCGGCAGATGGAAGCAAGGAACCTACAAGATCACCGACACCCAAGTGGAAGTCATCTGGCCTTGGAGCAAGGAGCCCGAAATCTACACGTTCATCAACAACAAGACTGAGATGAGGGCCAAGAATGGCGTGGTCTGGGAGTCCGTGAAGGCAGCGGCAGCTACGGAGTGAGATGGCTATAGGATTTATTCGATAACAGCCATAGCGCAACTCACATCAATCCATCCATGCCTCACTCTCATCTCATGCTGGTAGCCGCTGCGACCTTCCTCTTTGTTTCGGGATGCGAAAAGGCGGAGCAGGGAACAGCGCAGCGTAGCGAAACAAATCCACCTCAGACCCCAGAGGCGAATCCAGAAGCCATCGCCAGCGACAAGGAGCTACAAGCCGTCCACGACTCCATCATCATCGGCAAAACCACTCTCCGCGAGGTGCACCAAGCCATGAAGATGTCCTACTCGGATTCGCTGGGTGAGCAGACGAGGTGGGGCCACACGGACAGCCACGGCAATGGGCTCTACCTCTCCCTGTCCGACTCGGTGGTCACAGCCAAATCCCGAAAGCGCGAAGACATCTTCACTGACTGACCGAGAGGGATCGGTTTTTTACTAACTGACATTCGCATCCGTTCCGCGATCCAAGTAGTCCCTGAGTTCCTCAAAGGTCGAAAGATGGCCCTCGCGCTCGCACCACTTGCGCACGGCCTTAAGGTCCACTCGCTCCCCCTGCCTTCGACAAATCAACACGGCTTGGTCAAAATTGGGTCTGGATCCAAAATGAATGTAGCCGGCCAATCGATCCTTCACGCTGTCGGTGGGTGAAAGCAGGCGCAACGTTTTACCCTCCACTTCGATCTCGTGTGGGTCAATCGGAGCCTCCTCGCCGATCTCCACCGGGCCGGGCGGAAACTCGAGAAAGAGGTGATCGCATTGGGGATGCTTGTAGTAGCGCGAGCGGGATGGCTCGAAGCCGATGCCCTTGAGCACTTCCTCCAGCTTTGGCCGGGCC
>CAZIPY010000077.1:0-27302 GCA_964541125.1 uncultured Luteolibacter sp.
TGCGAAATGAGTGGCCGCCGCCGCGCCTACCTGCGCCGCTTCAAGCTTTCCCGGATCTCCTTCCGCGAGCTGGCTTCTGCCGGAATGATTCCCGGCGTGACCAAGTCGTCCTGGTAAGCTCAACGCTTCCTCGACAGACCCAGGCGCAGAACGGTAATATCACGGTCTGCGCCTTTCTTATGCCGATTTACGAATACGTCTCTTCCGCTCCTGACGACCCTGAGAGTTCGTGTCGCGTCTGTGCCCGTGGGTTCGAGCTCAGACGACCGGTAGATCGTGACCCGCTTGAAGTTTGTCCGCTCTGTAAGCACCCGGTGCGCAAGGTGATCTCGCGCGTCAATTCGCCGACCGTCACCAAACCGTTGTCGGTGGTCGATGCCAAGAAGGCCGGCTTCACCGTCCTCGAGAAACGCGACAAGGGCGTTTACGAAAAACTGTAAGGCCACGTGAGTTTTGATGTTCTCCAGAGCAGTCTTTTGACTGCGACGACTGCCGTGGAATCCCTCACGCTTGGGAAGTCGTTGCTCTACATTGTTGGCATTATCTTCTTCCTCGGTCTGAACGCTTTCTTCGTGGCGAGTGAGTTCGCCATCGTCAAAGTACGCCCGAGCCAGATCGAGGCCGATGCCAAGGAGACCGGCAAAGAGCATCCGACCGCACTCAAGGTCACCAGCAACCTCGACAGCTACCTTTCCGCCAACCAGCTAGGCATCACCATTTCGTCACTTGCTCTTGGCTTCCTCGGCCACCCCTTCGTCGAGGCACTGGCAGAGCCGTTGCTCTCCCAGACGGGTATGCCTACCACAGCGATCAAGGCCGTCTCCATCACTCTGGCCTACATCTGTTTCACCTTCCTACACGTGGTGCTAGGGGAGTTGGTCCCCAAGTCGATCGCGATCCGTAAGGCGCTAGCAGTGACCAAAGTTCTCTCCGGGCCGCTGCACCTTTTCTACAAGAGCTTCCAATGGGTCATCGCCTTCTTCAACGGTACGGCCAACCTCATCCTCAAGTATGTGTTCCGGATGGAGCCGGTGAGTGAGGGGGATCACAGTCACTCCGCCGAGGAACTGGCGCTGCTGGTGACTCAGAGCGGCCAATCCCAGGAGGTGACTGAGACCGAACGCGAGATCCTCATCAATACGCTTTCGCTCAACGATCTCTGCGTGCGTGACGTGATGACTCCGCGTGCCGAGGTCATTGTGCTCGATGCCGACGAGCCCTTTGACAAAGTTCTCGAACTGGCCCAGCGCAGCAAGCACACCCGCTTCCCCTTGGTGAAGGGCCACATCGACAAGGCTATCGGCCTCATCCACATCAAGGACATGTTCAGCCTGATCGATGAGAAGGACCCCGACCTCATGCGCATCAAGCGTGACCTCAAGGTGGTGCCTGACACCATGCCGCTGGACACCCTGTTGCAGTTCTTCCTGCGTGAGCATGCGCACCTGGCGATGGCAGTCGATGAGTTTGGCACGCCCGTCGGTGTGGTCTTCATGGACAACATCATTGAGGAATTGGTCGGTGATATTCAGGACGAGTTCGACAACGAACGTCCCGAATTCACCAAGCTCAATGACAACGAGTTCCTGGTTGAAGGTGGGATGACACTCAATGACCTCAACGATGTGGTTCCCGAATTTGAGTTGGAGAGTGGCGAGGTGACCACCATGGGTGGCTACATCACTCAGCAACTTGGCCGCTTCCCAGAGCCGGGCGAGACGCTGGAGCTCTTTGGTTATGAGGCCCGTGTCACCAGCACGGATGGCCGGCGCGTGGGGCAGGTGCATCTGCGCCGCCTCAAGGAGGAGAAAAAAGAGAGCGCTTAGTTGATCAAAGATCGATCACGAAGCCGCCACTGGTCGTGACGGCCTGGGCCACCTTGATCGGCACCCAGCGCAGTTCGTATTTGGGGCCCCAGGAATCGGAGACGGCGATTTCACCGGTGGCTTCGTTGTAGCCCACGATCATGCAGATGTGGTGGTTGCTCTCGGTATGCATCACCGGCAGCAGGGCGTTGGTGTAGAAATCCACATCCTCTTTCCACTTCTCAAAGTCGTTGGCCTTGGTGCGCTTGATGCTGTACTCGTTGACGGCGGCATTGTAGGCCTCGATCGAAGCCATCTGCCAAAGAATGGGAACGCCTTTGTTGATGTAGCGTTTGACCTCGGTCATGTCCAAGTCCTTGTGCAGTTCCAGCTCCTTGATGCGGCGGCCCTTGCTGCGGATGATGCGGGTGGCCTCCTCAGCCAGCAGTGAGGTCTGCGTGCCTCCAGTAGGGGAGGTGGCGAGGGTGGCGAGCAGATACATGTCGGCAGGCACCTTCATGTAGCGCATGGTCCTCTCGAAGGTGGCCGGGGCGCAATAGCCTTTGGGTCCCTGATCGACCATGGGGATGTTGGTGATCAAGACGTCGCCGTTGTCTTTCTTGTTGAGGTTAGCGCGCAGGATGCCGGCAAAGTCCGAGTCCTTCACGAGCTTAGCGCGGCCCTGACGGTTGGCGGTCTCCTCATCGACGATGAGCAGGTGGGCGTATTCGTCACGGCGCTTAGAGAGGATGAAGGCATGACCGCGGTGGTCCCAGCGCAGGACGTCGCGCCGACCTTCCTTTTCGCCGTAACGTTGTTGGGTGGGCTTGCCGAGAGCGGCGGTCAACTTTTCACTGATGGTGTCGGCATCGCGTTTGATTGCCTCGTTGAGGGTCATGTCGACCTTCTCGCCGTTGACCACTTTCTTGAAGTGATCTTCACCGCGACCGACATCACTGTTGAAGTCACCCTTGTTGGCGAAGACGATTGAGAGCCGCTCAGTATGATCCTCGCCACTGCCATAGAGCGTACAGCAGTAGGGTCGCGATCCGAGGAGCCGGGTCTTGGACTCGGGGTAGTTGCGGAAGCTGTTGCAGCCGGCGGTCTTGGATTCCACTGGCCAGGCGAGGCGCTTGGCGACAATGCTGGCTTTTTCCTCCCAGAGTGTGGTTCCAGCTTCGAAGAGTTGGACGCCGATGGCTTCATGAATAGCGGCATCGAGACCTTTCTGCCAGGCCTCGACCTCTTTACGGCTGTCTTCAGTGAGGTCTTCGAGCGGGAAGATGTAGGTCCGACCGGAATGCTCGAAGTGCAGGGCGCCCGCCTTGGTCTTGCGGGGTTTCACCTGGATGCTCTTGCCGTTTTTCTTCTGGGTGAGTTTGAGTTGCTGGGCGTGGACCGTCGGCACGGTGATGCCGAGCATCAGCGCGAAGAGAAGGATCCACGAGGCTTTCACAGCGGCTAATAGAGCCCAGACAATCCCGTGAAGCGACTTTTAAATGATCCATTCCTATGACCACCAAGTACACAGGTGATCAGGACAGCGAGCCATTCCCTGTTCCCAACAGGCTTTGGACCATCTCCGGGCCCAGTTTATCGATGATATCGGCTTCGGAGAGTAGACCCGCGGCCAGCTTGGCCTTGTCCTGCTGGAGTTGGTGGATGCGCTCCTCCACAGTGTCTCGGCACAAGAGCTTATGGACAAACACCGGCTTGTCCTGTCCGATGCGGTAGGCCCGGTCGGTGGCTTGGGCCTCTGCGGCAGGGTTCCACCAAGGATCGAAGTGGATGACGGTATCCGCTGCGGTGAGATTGAGGCCGGTGCCGCCGGCCTTGAGTGAGATCAGAAAGACCGGGAACTCGCCCGACTGGAACTGGTCGACCAGCTCACCCCGGTTCTTGGATTCACCGGTCAGCAGTAGGTGGGTGATTCCCTTATCCTTCAACTGGTCCTGAATGCGGCCGAGCATGGTGGTGAACTGGGAGAAGATGAGGATGCGCCGCCCTTCTTCGACCAAGACATCGAGCAGGTCGTTGAGGAAGTCCAGTTTGGCGGAGTCCATCTGTTCCGCTTCAAAATTGTCGGGCAGGAGAACTGGGTGGCAGCAGATCTGGCGCAGCTTGAGCAGGGCATCGAGAAAGACCATCTGGTATTGGTTGCCACCCTTGGCGGCGATGGCTTGGCGCACCCGCTTGTTCATCATCGCGCGTACGGTTTCGTAAAGGTCCTTTTGGTCGGTGTGGAGCTCGATGCGGTGGACCAGTTCGGTCTTGGGTGGCAGTTCAGTAGCCACCTGATCCTTGGTCCGCCGCAGGATGAGCGGGCCGACGCGTTGTTTGAGCGCGTTCAGTTTCTTTCTCATCTCATCCTCTTCGCCGGGCTTGCCGCTGGAGTTGCGATAGGTCTCGTCGAACTGTTCCTGTGTGCCGAGCCATCCGGGTTGCAGGAACTTCATCAGGCTCCACAACTCACCAAGATGGTTTTCCACCGGCGTGCCCGACAGGCAGAGGCGGTGCACTGCATTTAGACGGCAGGCAGCTTGCGCGACTTTGGCGTCCGGATTTTTGATGTGTTGCGCCTCATCGAGAATGGCGAGGTGGAAGTCATGTTTTTCCAGCACGTCGATATCGCGGTGAAGGAGTGCGTAGGAAGTGAGAACGATGTCAGCGTGGGGGATGCTGCCGAAATGATGCTTTCGCTGTGGACCTTCGAGCACCAGAACCTTGAGTTCGGGCGTAAACTTCTGAGCCTCGGCCTGCCAGTTGGGGATGACCGAAGTTGGGGCGATGACCAGCGCTGGTTTGCCACCATGATGACCAGCGGTTTGCTCGTGAACGATGTGGGTCAGGCTTTGGAGGGTTTTACCCAAGCCCATGTCGTCGGCGAGGATGCCGTGCAGGCCATGGCGTGCGAGGAAGTGCATCCAATGAAAGCCTGCGAGTTGATAGTCGCGGAGTTTGGCTTGGATGGTGGAAGGGGTTTCGACCTTCTCCAGCTGTTCGAAGTTTCTGAGGCCGTCGGCGAGACGGGTGATGTCTGCAGGGGCCTCCAACTTCAGTTCTTCCGTCAGTGTTGCCGCATCCAGAGCATTGATTTGCGTGCGTTCAGGGAAGTCCGGATCGATGAGCAGTGAGAGATGCTGGAGAATGCGCTTCACTCGATCCACCGGAAGCTGCAGGGCGTCCCCGTTGGGGAGGGGGGCGTAAACGTAGGGCTGGCCCGCCCCCTCGAGAGCATCTTCCGCCATTTCGTTTTCCAGCAGTTCAGCAAGGATGGGTAGTAGGTCGTGAGTGTGGCCGCTGACATCGAAGCCGACCGACAGGTCGAACCAGCCACCACCGCGCGGTTGCAGTTCGGCATGCCAATCTTCCGGGTCGGCGAGGTGTGCTTGGTGACCGACTTGCTGATCGAAGCTGAACGTCCAGCCATTCTGCTCGAGCTGTTCCACCCATTCGCCACGGAAGCGATGCCAGAAGAGGTCGGTCTGAATACGTTCGGGATCGGGAAACCAACGATGGCGTTTCGCACCCGTGTCTTTGCTGCGGAGATTGATCAGGAACTGCCAGGCCGAGTTGCTGTCGAGTGATGACAGGCCGCTGTCGACCAGCAGCCGTGCGGCGGCGTTTTCAGCGGCCTTATCGTGCTCCAAGACTGCGATCCCGCCCTCGTGCTGGACTTCGCTGATCCAATCCGGACGTGAACCGCGCAGGGGAAGGCGGTGATCATCGTAGATCACGTAGGCATCCGCGAAGATGCAGAGCTCCACATCCTTTTGGCCGAGGGATTTCAGGATAAGTTTTGAGTGCGGATCGACCGGGAGAAGTGAGATCTCCAACTCGAAGCGGGGTTTGGGTGAGATGTGGGGGGCCTGGACAGCAGCGGGCGCCTCATCCACTTGGTTGGCTTCGATGGCATCGCGAACTGCGGCACCGAGCCCGGCGCCCTTGAGGCGTTCGATATCTTTGCTCTTCGCCGCTTTGGCGAGAAGTCCGGCCGCGTGATGACAGTCCTGCCCAAGTTCGCAGGTGCATTGGGTTTCCATTTCCCAGCCCGAAGCGGTTTTCCAGAAGTTAACCTCAACAGTCTCACCCTTCACCTCACCCCTCAAGATGTATGAATCGCCTCCCAGTTCTTCGATTCGCACTTGGCGGCATTTGCTCACCATAGGTTTGGCGGCCGCCAGGATCTCGTCCTCGAAACGATGCCGCCAGGACTCGCTGCGGAGAAAGTCGAAGGCGGAGGAATTGTCGGACACTGCCTCATGAGGTTGGGATTTTGTGCCAGTAGGTCAAGAACGGGAGCTCCGTCTGCATAAAACCGTTCACCTTGAGGCTCGCGATGTGCTAGATCATGATTCAATGAAGAGCTTCAAGATTTCCGGCTTCTCCATTTGTCTGATCTTCCTGGTTGGTTGTGATTCACCGAAGCCATCAGTGCAGCAGGAGCGCGTGGAGGAGGAAAGTGGAGTGAATGCGGCAGTGGCCGTGGCTAAGGAGGATGAGCCTTCTGATTGGGTAAGGCCTTTGGAGGTCGGCCAGAGAAGTGATTATCTCTTCATGATTTCAGGGCCCGGAATGCGGCCGATGCGCTACGAGGTCAGTCATGAAACCGTCGGGACCGAAGAGATCGATGGGGAAACCTACTACAAGGTGGAAGTTGATATGGGTGGCTGTCCGCAGATTCCCGACCACGTTCAGTGGGAGAGGGATGCCGTAGAGGGTCGCTATCTGATCATTGAGAGGGATGGGGAGCGGTCCGAGGCGTTCTTAATGTTGCCGAAACCCTTACCGCTAGAAGTCGGTGAGGAATGGACGATTGATCCTCCATTTGAGGAGCCGGCCCGCTATTGGATTGCCGGTTATGAGACGCTCACTTTGCTCGGGACCACCCATGAAGATTGTCGGAAGGTTTCCTTCACTCGTGAGTTCTGCAAGGGCCACGTCTGGCACAAGCCCGGGTTTGGAGCCGTTAAGCTGGTGTTTGAATACTACGAAGGCGGATTGATGGTCTATCTACGCCGATTTGAGAAAGAAGAGCCCAAAAAAACGGCAGATGGAGAAGCTCCACCTGCCGTTGAGGATTGATTGGGATCAGCTATCTTACTTGATCAGCTCAGCCATGGCGGCGCCGAGGGCGAGGCCGACGTTGGTGTAGGTCTTGGCGTTGCCACCGTAGTGGCCGCTCGAGCTGCTGGGGGCATCGAGGAGGGGCTTGGAGTAGACGAAGCCGATGTCGTCGCTGCTGGCAGCGAAGTTCTTCATGGCGTGAAGGATCTTGCCGTGACCGGATTCGGTATCGCTCTCGTCGGTTTGACCCAGCGAAGCGGAGACGAACTTGGCCTTTGGAGCGTTGAAGTCCTTGCGCAAGGCTTTGAGTAGGTGGCCAAGGTTTTCCTCGTATTTGGCTGCGTGACCGGGGTTGCGCATGTCCTTGTCGCCCTGCCACCAGATGATGCCGGCGACTTCATATTTGGTGGCGCCGGGGTAGTAGGTGCCGAGATCGGCGAGGACCTTTTTTGCATTGGCGACGTCGTCGTCGTACTGCTTGCCGGCATACCAGCCGAGGGTTTCACCTTCCTTGAAGGGCACGATTTTGGTCGTGTCGGGCTTAGGCTTGCCCTTGCCAGTGGATGGCATGAGAGGGTGGGTCTCGCCGTAGCCGGGGTATTCCTTGTCATCAACGGTGTAGCGGGGAGTGCCGGGAGGCAGAAGGTCCCAGCCGAGGCTGCGGTTGCCGATGGAGCTCTTGAGGATCATCACGGGAGCGTCGATAGCATTGCCAAGTTGGTGACCGATCGCTTGCTCAATGCCGATCTTGCCTTTGCCTTCAACGGTGAGCCACTCGTTGCGGTAGACACCCTTTCGGCCGACCATCACAGAGACGTTGCGAACATCCTTACGAGTGCTCCAGCCGTCGCCGGCAGCAAAGAAGGGGTAGGTGGTCTTCAGCTCGTCGGAGACCTTGCCAAATTCGAGGGTGTTGGACTGACCCATGATCAGGAAGACCTGAACGGGTTTGGACATGTCGGCTTCCTTGCCGTCAGGAGCGGGAGGGAGGTCCTGGGCGAAGAGTGCCGGGGAGCCGGCCATCGCCAGAGCGAGGAGGGAAGCTTTGATTTTCATGGTTGGTTTCATTGCGATGGAAGGCTACCGAACGGGTGGGTTGGTTCTTACAAGGTAGCCGAGGTTTTCACTTAAGCCCTTGAACCTTCTGAGGTCAACAAGGCATCAAATCCGCAGAATAGCTTGGAATCCGCAGGGGGGCGAGAGGGTAGGGGGCCTTGCTGGTCGAGGTGGTCGCGGCAGACCGCAAAGAACTGATCAGGCGTATTCACCCGTCGAATGTCGTGTTCGAAAGAGCCCTCCAGGCCATGGCTAATGTAGGCCAGGGTCTTCTTCATGGCCTGGACGTGAGCCATTTCGTTGAACTTGTGCCGTTCGCGGGCGATCTCCTGGTAGAGCTCCTCGATGTAGGCGAGTAGGTCGCGCAGTGTGGGGCTGAATGGCACGCGGCCTTCCATGGAGTCTCCGAGTTGCTGGAAAATCCATGGGTTGCGGATGGCACCGCGGCCGACCATCAATCCGTCGGCCCGGGTTTGATTCAAATAGGCGAGGCCAGTTTCTACATCGACCACGTTGCCGTTGGCGATCACTGGGCATTTCATTGCATCGACTGCCATCTGAACGCAGTCGGAGTGAACAGGTGTTTGATAGCGTTCCTGCACCGTGCGGCCATGAATGCTGAGTCCGTCGATGGCGTGTCTGGAAAAGACCTTCAGCAGGCCTTCGAATTCTTTCGGTTCATCGAAACCGATGCGGGTCTTGACCGTGAACTGGCCTTCAACTGCATCGCGCAGCCTGCCGAGGATGAGGTCGACATGTTCGGGATTACGCAGCAGTCCACCACCGGCATTCTTCTTGCAGACCACCGGGGCTGGGCAGCCAAGGTTGAGGTCGATGCCGGCCACGGGAAGTTCTTCAAGCTCGCGTGCGGTGCGAACCAACTCATCGATATCCTGGCCAATCATCTGAGCGTAAACGGGTCGCCCGGTCTCGTTTTCGGTGATGGACCGGACGATCTTGGCTTCGAGTCGGGAGTGAGGGTGAACCCTAAAGTATTCGGTCACAAACCAGTCTGGGGCGCCTCGTCTGGCGACCACGCGCATGAAGGCTAGATCCGTCACATCCTGCATGGGAGCCAGGACCAAGGCGGGGCGTTGGTTTGGAATGAATGACTGCAAGGACTTCAGCATGAGTTGCCCATAGTGACAGGGAAAGGCGAGATTGTTTGTAGGGTGAATATATTCAACCAACAGATTATCAATGAGTCATGATGATTTATAGGTCCTTGAAATGAGATTGAATCCCTACATCTCTTGGGGCATCTTGTTCGGACAATGATCAAGTCGCTCCATATCCCTTTGATTGGGATAGCCTTGCTCGCTTCCCTTGCCTTCGGCCAACAGGGGAGCTTGAGCGACTATGACGGGGTGCTGCAGGCCAAGTTCGCCCTCGAACTGTCTCCGGCCGATTCAGAGGGTGAGGCCCAGGCCTTCAGCCTCACCTCCGGTGACCTGGTTCATGAATACGGATTGCCGGGAACGACCCGGGTTTATTGGGTTTTCGATTTCGACGGCCTCCTGATTCAGGGCGGACTCGTCCTTGCAGATAGCGAAACCGGCAAGATTCATTCCATGCTGGCTGATGCCACTCAGCTCTCCCTCAATGATTTTACGGATGAGGATGGCGAGTCCGGAGATTTTGAGGACGGTGGTGCGGATTCGATGCTGAGTGCCAACTATCGACTGCTCTTTGACATCGACGGCTTGCAGTTGGCGGCAACCACCCTGATGGAATTCCAGTTTACCCAAGCTAGGAATGTCTCCTTTCTGAGATTGGTGAGCATTGCTGGAGTGATGGGTGATGGAGTGTTTGATGATCAGACCCCGGTGTCCGTGACCGGTGGCAGCATTTCCGCCAGTGGCATCATTGCCAACCTGGACTGATCCGATTATTCTCATGTCTCGGCCGTCCCTCATCTGGATCGTATTCTGGATGGTGCTTGTCTGTCTGGCAGTCGTTGTCTGGCAAGCCCTCAGCATACCGGGTGAAGATCCTCTCTCCGCTTCGACTCCGGATGCAGTCAGTCCCGCCGCACATAAGCCCGATCGAGGCAGCACAGGTGATGCTTCTGGGATTTCGATTTCAGATCTGAAACGGGATGGTCTGCTTGGCTCACTGCCCTCACCTCAGAAACCTCCCGACAGTTTTGACGATAAGGCGAGAAAGCAGTGGTATGACGAATTGGTCGGCCTGATCGACGATGCCGCCTATCTTGAGGATGAGGCCTCGCTTCGGATGTTGATTGTTGAGTTCCGCAATCCGGATGAAGAAATCGCCAAGGCCGCTCGCACGTCCATCGAGGCCCGCCGTGACCGCAATGCTTTGCCGTATCTTAAGGAGATGCAGGCCCTGAAACTCGCTCCTGGCAAGCGCCGCCAAGTGGATGCCTTGATCGCCTATCTCAATCGTCAGAGCGTGTTCGAGCACATGCGAACCAAGAATCCTTAAGGGATTTCCCTTCAGGACTGGGTCGCGGAGCTCAGGAATTGCTTTGACATCCAAATATATCCTGAGATCGTTTGGCTTTATTAAACAATGGAGGTGAATCGTGGAAAGTGAGCTACTGCATACCGAAAAAATCCTAGCGGATCGCAAGGTCTTCTACCTGGATCTCAAGCGCAACGCCCGTGGCATGGTGGTTAAGATTACTGAAGATGTGAACGGCAACCGGGACACCATCATGGTGCCAGCCGAAATTCTTGGCGATTTTGTCGCGGCCCTCAGTGACATCAAGGCCACGGCCGACGACCAATCTTGAGCCGGCTGGTTCAGCCTCCGCCGTGAGAACCTCGCCTCCATCCATCAATATTGCGCGGCTGACCTATGTGCTGGTCTGTCAGGCGGCAGGTTTCACCATTTCCCTCAGCACAAGCGGCACCGAACACGAAATCTCACTTACCGCTGGCATGCTTGGCGGACTCGCAGTTGCCGGCTTTTTCGTGTGGGTGGAATCCCTGATGCGTGGCTTCAGTCTGCGAGGGTTTTCCACCGCAACCTTTGGTCTGGCAGTGGGCCTGTTGTGTGCCTGGCTGCTGACCCGAGTTCAGGTCTCCGATCTTCTCGAACTGGCCTTCCGTGATGAGATTGATCGCAGTGCCGACATGGCGGATGTGGTTGATGCGATGAAGCTTGCTCTCGATGTCGGTCTTTTCGCTAGTCTCGGTTTCCTTGGGGTTGCACTTGCTCTGCGCGGAAACCGGGATGACTTCGCCTTCATCATTCCCTATGTGCGCTTCCGTCGTGATGCCACCGGTGGTGCTCCCTGTGTGGTTGATGCTGGTGCCGTGACCGACGGCCGCTTGATCGCCATCATGCAGTCCGGCTTCCTCGATGGTCGCCTGATCATGCCGAGTTTTGTGCTCGAGGAATTGAATGCGATGGTGGCCGCGGATGACGGTCCGCAAAGTGAAGCCGCCCAGCGTGGTTTGGATTGCCTCGAACAACTCCAGGCCTCACCCAGCATCCAGATCTCGGTGCACGATGCCCAGGCGGTGCCTAGCGGAGAAAATGCCGATGCCCGTTTGGTGGAGCTTTGCCGCATGCTCAATTCGCGCCTGCTCACCACCGAAGAAACCCTGGCCAAGCTTGCCCGCCTGCAGAATGTGGAGGTGCTGAACCTTCACGATCTGGAGTTGGCGCTTAAGCCGGAGGTGGTTGTTGGTCAGCGGATTCGGGTTCCCCTGGTGCGCAGCGGCAAGGACGAAGGCCAAGCCGTCGGTTATCTCAGTGACGGTACCATGATTGTGGTCAATCAGGCGGCTGGTAAAATTGGCGAGACGGTCGAGGCTGCGGTCACCAGCACCCTTGAAACCGGTAGTGGCTTGATGGTCTTTGCCGAGTTGCTTGAGAAGAAGAACTAGGCCGCGCGGCTTCAGCGCTTGTTCTTGATTTGCTTGCGGAACATCGGCAGCAGCTCTGCCTCCATCCAGGCGAAGGCGGCATCCAGTCCCTGTTCCTTGTAGAGTCGGCCAATCGATGCTTCCACCCGTGTCGGATTGCCGAAGGCACTGAGGAAATCATTTGAGGTCAGGTGGGTGAACCACTTGCCATCCATGCAGTCGCGCTCACGCAGCACGAATTGACGGGCAAAGAGAGCGAGTACGGCATCTCCAACCCAGGCCTCTTCGCGTTCCTGACGCATTTCTTCGTCCTTGCGACTCATGGGTAGAGAATGACTTAGCGGTCGATCCACTCAAGAAAAGAGGTGCTTCAGGCAGAGTAAAAGTTTGCGGGCTTTGCCGATCCGGTAGCGTTTTTCAAAGACCTTAAACCCATCCTGCCGCATGCGCTGCAGCAGCAGGCGGTAGATGTCGGCCATGATTCGTGCCGGGCGCAAGGCCCTCCGATCCTCCGCAGTCAGGCACAGTTCGGCTTCCTCAAAGTAGTTTTCAGCACGCTTGGCTTGATATTCCATCAGCTTCAAGAAGCGTTCGTCGTGCGCCTGCCCAAGTCGGGCCAGATTATCCTCATCGCAACCGAATTGCTTGAGGTCTTCTAGCGGCAGGTAGATGCGGTTGCGCTCGTTGAGGTCCTCGGCGACATCACGCAGTATGTTGGTGAGTTGGAGGGCCCGGCCGAGTTCTTCTGCATAGGTTTTTGATTCCGGGCGGGTGCAACCGAAGAGGCGGATGCAGGTCAGTCCCACTGCACAAGAGACCTTGTGGATGTAGTCATCGAGTTCTTCCCAGTTTGAGTAACGCAACTTGTCGAGATCCATCTCACAACCCTCAATGATGGCGATCAGATGTTCGACCGGGAGGTCGTGGCGTTGTTGCAGACCGGCCACTTCCTGTTGCAGGCCGCGTGGCTGGCTGAAGCCCTCGAGTAGGCCTTGCTTCCAGTTGCTCAGGGCTGCGCGCCTATCAGGCTCTGGGATGCCTTCGTCATCGGCGAGGTCGTCGATGCTGCGGCAGTAGGCATAAAAGATGGTGACGTCGCGCCGCTTCTCCTTGGGGAGGATGCGGAGCGCAAAGGCGAGGTTGGACTTCGCCTTGCGGGTGATCTCCTCCGAGCTCTCCATGCGCAGAATTCTTAATCGATCAGGCCCCAGTGGCCTGTGGTAAACGGCCAGAGAGAAAACAGAGCTGGGCCGACCAGGTTGAACTCCTTGACTGAGCCCCAGTATCGGGAGTCGAGAGAGTTCTCGGTGTTGTCGCCCAAAGCGGCATACTCACGCATTCCTGGCTTGGCTTCGAGATCAAGATCCAACTTCTGGCCTTCACTTGCCAGATGCTGGAAGAGGGTGCGCCCGCCTGGCCCCGGCTGCTCTTTACTGGCAAGGACGTAACCCTTGCGGTCCGTGCCGTCGCGGTTCTTGGCATAGTCACCCTTGGCTTCCATCACCCGAACGATGCCGGGTTCCTTGGCGATCTTGTCATTCACCTTGAGGTAGGGCTTTTCGATTTTGAGGGTGTCCCCGGGTACGCCACAGAGGCGCTTGATGTAGTGGGAGCCCTTGGCTTGCTCACCGCTGCGCTGATCAATGCCGCGGATGCCACGGGTGTCGAAAACGAAGGTCTCGCCACGTTTGGGTTTGCGGAAGTGATAGGCGAACTTGTTGACCAGCACCAGGTCACCGGTGTCGATGAAGCCCTCACACAGCACCGCTCCTTTCTTGAGGACCCCGCCGTTGCGGTCGGCTTCGATCAGGGCATCACGCAGACCTACATCGAGACAGGGAGTTTCGGGAGCCGGGAGCCACATGGGCTCGCTGTCATTGAACAACATCACTGAGCGGCTGAAGAAATGCCAGCGCTGGGCGTTGCGAATGTCGGGGCGAGATTTGCCCGGCATGTTTTCCACCGGGCGACTGCCGGGTCTGCGCTCCTCTTCATTGACGATGTAGACGTAGCTGCGGCCACGCATGACCTTCTCGTAGAGGCGTTGGTGCAAACCGGGCCACTTATCCTTCGCTAGCGGGGTGCCGGTGATGCCATTGAGAGTGGGCTGCATCGAGCCGGTGGGGATGCGGAAGGGTTGCAGATAGTAGGCACGCAGGCCGAGAGCGATGACGATGGCGACAAACATCACTTCGATGTTTTCCTCGAGCCAACTCAGGGGTTTCTCGCGGGGCAGTGAATTCTCACAGGTGGAGCGAAGCTGTTTGGAGGCTTCAGCGACTGCGTCCTTGTCACCCTTCTTGATGGCGTCGATGAGATCCTGACGGCGAGACTCAACTTCACCGATGCGATCCTCCTCAAGAAGGTCTCGTTTGTAATGGAGGAACTTGAGCGCACCCTTGACCAGATGCTTGGCTTCCTTTTTCCACTTCGGTGTGAACATGGGGGGAGTCTCGTTCGGCTGGGGCCTGCCTGCAAGGATGGATCCGTCTTGTGAATAACTCGTCCGGTAGCTATGTTGGACCATGCTCGATGCCCTCTGGAACGGCTCCTGGTGGCACCTCCTGGGGGTGGTGATCCTCTACGGTGTTGGTTGGATGCACGTTCTGCATGCGCTGATGCATGTGCGAACTTCGCAGGGGACGGTGGCTTGGGCGGTGTCCCTAATCAGTGTGCCTTTTGTCGCCATTCCGCTCTATTGGATCCTGGGTAGGACCCGATTCTCACGCGATATCGGCGGACGCCGTGAGCAGGATGAGCAATTGGCCAAGCTCACCATCGATATGGAGCGTCGCCTTCGCGACCTCGAGGTAGAGATTCCCGAAGACGATGCCTTCGAGCGTGCGGCTGAAATGTTGGGTGGGCTGCCTTTCACCCGTGGCAACGATCTGGGGGTTCTAATCGATGGCGAGGATGCCTTTGAGCGCATTTTCCGGGCCGTGGAGAAAGCCGAGCGCTACCTCTGCGTGAACTTCTTCATCGTCAAGAATGATCGCCTTGGGAAGCGCTTTCAGCAGGCTCTGATCGAGCGGGCGAATGCCGGAGTGAAGGTGTATTTCCTGTTTGATGAAATCGGCTCCCATAAACTGCCGGGGAATTACCTGCAGGAGATGAGGGATGCAGGAATCGAATGTCATTCCTTTGGTGTGAACCGCTTCTGGTGGTCACGCCTGCAGATTAATTTCCGCAACCATCGCAAAATTCTGATCAGGGACGGCGAGGTTGCCTTCATTGGTGGACTCAATGTGGGCGACGAGTATCTCGGGCGGAGTCAGCGCTTTGGCCCATGGCGCGACACTCACCTCGAAATGAAGGGGCCGGTGGTGCAGGCCGTGCAGCGAGTCTTTCTCGAGGATTGGTATTGGGCGGCCGGCAAGCTGCCGGAGTTGAGCTGGGAAGCTGGAGAGCAGGAATCCAACCAAGTAGCAGCCATCATTCCCACCGGGCCTGCCGATCCTGCCGAGTCCTGGCAATTGCTGGTGGCCGAGGCCGCCAACACATCCAGAAAAAGGCTTTGGATCACCTCGCCCTACTTCGTGCCAGATTCCGGGGTGATGACCGCTCTGCAGGCGGCCGCCATCCGCGGTGTGGATGTGCGCATCCTCATACCGGAGCGACCGGATCACCTCTTGGTCTGGTTGTCGGCTTTCGCCTACTACCCCTCTTCGATTCCCTACGGCATCCGCATCTTTCGCTACACCCGCGGCTTCCTTCATCAGAAGGTCATGCTCATTGACGACCGCCTTGCCTCCGTCGGGACCGCCAACCTCGATAACCGATCCTTCCGGCTCAACTTCGAGATCACTGCCTTTTCACCGGCCAAACGTTTCGTCGGTCGCATCTCTGAGATGCTGACCGAAGACTTCACTCACGCCCGCGAGGTCGAGTTGGAGGAATTTACTGAGCGTCCGTTCTGGTTCCGCGCGGCGTGTCGGGCAGCACGACTCCTTGCGCCCATTCAATAGTTGCTTAGCGCGTCAAGCCTGCGAGCACCATGTCCGCGAGGGTGGGTTCCTCCTCGAGATTGGCATACTGACGCAGGGCCGGCTGCATGCGCAGGATATTGTTGAGCATCTGGCGGCAGTGGCGGTGGCGGGTGCGCTTGCTGAGCAGTTCCACGCTGCGCTTCATCGAGCCCCACTTGAGGACCTTCACTTCGACTTGGCGCAGGCCCCATTGATTCATCACCTCGTGGCTCGGCTTGTAGAGGTCGATGGTGGCCGTGCCGGTGAGGGCCGAACCATAGTCGTCGATGACGTAGGTGGCGGGCATGCCCTTGATGCGGAAGGTGGTGCCGATGGGGTAGTAGGACCAATCGGCGGCGGCACTACGGGTGCGGCCATAGAGAAGGGTGGTTCCGGCGGCGCTCTTGTTGCCGTATTGGATATGATCCCACTCGGTGCAGGTGTAAGCCGTCATGCGCACCAGGCGCTGTTTCTGCTCAAACAGATAGACCGGCATGCCGTGCCTGTCCTTGGGTTGGCCTTTGGCTTCGGCCATTACTTTGGCTGAGGGCGGCGCGACGTTGAAGGCGTTGCTCATGGGGGAACAACTGCTGCCAATCAGGGCAGCGACGAAGGCGATCAGAAGCAGGGCGGGACGGCTCATACGAGACGCCATCATAGCAGAGATCGAGGCCCATGGGCAAGGGCCTAGCACTTCAGCGCTTGCTGGTGGCCGGCAGCCAAGGGCGTGCGGGTAGTCCTCGTTTCGGCTGAATTTCGAAGAATCCCTCAAGGCCACGGCGATTGACGAGATTGGCGACTGCTTCGCCGGCATCTTTCCAGCGCCAGCGGAAGCCGTTCTCGAGCAGCCTTTGAGGGGCGGCCCAGCGGCTCTTGAGCACCAATTCGGTCTCGGTCTTCATCACCCGGGCTCCAATTTCGAGCATCCAGCGGGTGGCGGGAAGGCCGATGGGCATGCCAATCGCATCCCGGAAGCAGCCCATCCAGTCGCGGTTGGTGGGGGACTGCGGGCTGGTGAGGTTGACCACTCCGTGGAAGAGCACGTCGTCCATGATGTGTTTGATGGCACGCAGGAAGTCGTCCATGTGGATCCAACTGATGCGTTGTGTGCCTCTGCCCATAGTGCCGCCCAAGCCGAAGTGAGTCAGCTTGGAGAGGACGTCGAAGACCGTGCCCGATTCGTTTGCGAGCACCATGCCAGTGCGAAGCGCGACCTTGCGGGTGCCGGCGGGAGTGGGATCGTGAAAGAAGGCCTCCTCCCAAGCGCTGGCGACATCGACCGAGAAACCTTCGCCGCGCTCACCCATCCATTCGTCCTGAGGTCGGTCGGTAGCGTGGCGGTACCAGGTAGCGGTGCTTGAGTTCATCCACAGCTTGGGTGGCACTTTGCAGCTGCGGATGGCTTCGCCAATGACCTTGGTTGAGTCCACCCGGCTGTCGAGGATCTCCCGACGGTTGGCGGCGTGGTAGCGGCAGTTCACGCTGCGGCCAGCAAGGTTGATGACGGCTTCGGCGCCTTCCAGAGCCAGTGCCCAGGGCCCCATGGACTTGCCATCCCATTCGAGGAACAGGCCGTCGCCACTCCAGCCTTCCCGGCTGCGTGCCACGGCAACGACTTCGCGGCCCTGACGGGCGAAGTGGCGACAGAGGTAGCGACCAATGAAGCCGTTGGCTCCGAAGATGACGACGGTGCGAGTGGTGGAGTTCATGACGGGATTGGGGCTGCGGTTTGAGCGTTTGAACGCTTGATGAGGGTGCGGGTGCCGGTGATGGCGGTGAGGCTGGCCATGGTAGAGGTGACTAGCCATGTCAGCGTCGTTTCCAGGTTCCATGGCTCCAAGCTAAAGGGCGCAAAAATGATGGCCGATGCGACTAAACTGACGGCCGCATAATGAGCGCCAGGACGGACCCATGGGCGCTTGATGATGAGGCCAAAATAGTAGGGTGTGCCAATAATGAGATAAGCCGGAAACAACCAGAGCAAAGCTGCGATGAGGGTATATGCAGTTATCAGCCCCAGCGTTTCAAAACTCAGCATTTCGTCATCCCACAGAAGCCCCACCGCACAAAGCAAGCCGACGACTCCGAACAACATGCCGCAGGCATGGAGGTAGGAGATGGCGAGGTTCTTGAAGTGGTGCTTCATGGGGTTGTTTTTCAGATTAGGGTTTTAGGCATTTGGGATCGGCGGAGGTGTGTGGCGTTTGCCTTTGCGGCGCATCTTGTCGAAGTTGAACATGTTGAAGAAGTGCATGGCGCCGAGCACCAGGGTCACCACGCCCAGTTTGGTAGCACTGTATTCGATGGCACCGACGACGCTCTCCGGTTTGTCACCGCGTGCGAGGAAGAGGAGGATGAAGCCGATGTTGATGAGGTAGAAGCCGACCACCAGCAGGTGGTTGACGGCATCGGCGCGGTCTTCGTCGCCGTGGAAGGCGTCGATGAGAAACAGCCGACCATTCTTGTGCAGGGTCTTTGCGACCCAGACGGTCAGGCAGAGGCTGATGAGGATGTAGGCGGCGTAGGTGAGGATGACGGTGGTCATGGTGTTTTGGGGTTGTTGGGGGTTCCTTGGAAAGTTGGGGGTCAGTTGGCGGGATGATGAATGTCGAGTGGTGTGTTCATTGGGGTCTCCTCGGAGGAGAGCCCCTTGCGGGTGTGATGGTGGACGATCCAGCAACTGACCAAGCTCACTGGTACGTTCACAAACCAGATGTAGTAGGCGCCCATGGCGCATAAGCCCCAAATCTCGATTGCCGATTCAATGTCAGCGATCATGAAAGGGATGCTGATCATGGTGGATCCCATCAGCTGTGAAAGCAGAGTCCAGACAAGCCAGCCGGCTCCAGGTGATTTCCTGAAAACTTTGAGCGCTGGTAGCCAGACCAGGACATGAACCAGAACGACCAGTGGAAGATAGAGGAGAATGTAGGCAGCTTCACTCAGCAAACTCGTCAAGATCACCAACACGGCGGGGAACACCGAGATTTGGCTCAGGATCTTCAACGTGAATTTATGCTTATGATGCATGCTCTGGCTTTAGCTGAGTAATTTGGCGGCCATCTTGATGGCGAAGTTGTGGTTCATGGAGGAGACCTTGTCGGCGAGGGTGGAGGCGAGTTTGACGAATTCCTCCAGCTCTTTGATCTGCTGATGGAAGGCTTTGCCCTCAGCGGTCTTGATGCCCTTGCTGTCCTTGGCGCATTGGCGGAGCACCTCGAGGGCGGGATCGAGTTCGCGGCGTTTGCGCTCCTTGGCCACCATGGTGAAGATCTTCCAAACGTCCTTCTCGGCTTCGAAGTACTCCTTGCGCTCGCCGATGCGGACGATGCTGCGGACGAGACCCCAGGCGATCAGTTCCTTGATGTTGGTGTGGGCGTTGCCACGGCTGATCTTGAGCTCCTCCATGACCTCGTCGGTCGACATCGGGCCGGGGGCGGTCATCAGGAGGGCATGGATTTGGGCCATGGTCCGGTTGATGCCCCATTGGCTACCCAAGGCGCCCCACTGGGTGATGAAGTCGGTACGGGGGGCGTCGAGGCCTGTTTTCTTCGGCAGTTCCTTGTCTTTCATCACTTTCAGAAATTACTGAAAATTGAGAATCCGGCAAGGAAATTCGGAAAAATCGCCCTAGGTCGTGAACAAGACCTAGTCAGGGCTTCTTTTGCAGTTTCTCGATGGCCCGGTCGACAATCTCCGAGCAGGTCTTTCGAGTGGCCTCCGAAATCTCGGGGTGGGCTTTGAGTTCCTGTAGCTTTGCGTTGAGAGGCTGATGGAGGAAGCGTTCCCGCGTCACCCGGATCAGATATGGTTTGGGGGAGTTGATGTGCGCGTTTACCAGATGGTTCAGGATGGGACGCCGGTCCCCATCCCTCTCGGAGCGCTGCCAGACAACTTCACATTCATCGGGCAATATCGGAATCAGATTGTTGACGAGGAAGTCGTGCCAGTTGTGTTTTGAACTACAGACCAAGACCAGTTTGTTGGCGTTCCTGCGGCGGTATCGCCAGCTAGAGATCTTCTGCCACACTACGATGCAAAGCCCAATGGGAGCGAATAGGGCCATGAATATGATCCACAAGAGGATCAAGGGAAAGGCGAGCGGCGCGCAAAGCGCGAACAGCAAAGCTCGTTTCATGAGTTTCAGTGCCCGCTTCATGATCGCGGCAAGAGTTTCTCATCATTGGGCACTTGCCCCAAACTCAATCTCGAGCACCTGAAAGGACCTTCCTAGATGCCCCGGATGAGTCAGAGTTTGAAACTGGCGCATGGCCTTGGCATCTGAATTGCCTTCCTGAGCCAGCAGCCATTCCTTGGCGCGGTGGGTCAGCCAGTTGCCCTGGCTGATGAGAGGGTGGGGGTGGCCGCCGAGCTCACGGGCGACCTCCGCGACGGCGGTGAAATCGACGTGGGCACTGATATCGAGCTCGCCCGGATGACTGAGCGCATCTTCACCGGCATGATGGTGAGAGAAGGTGCGCAGCGTGCCTTCACGCCGATCAGTGTGATAGTACTCTGGTCGTTCGAAACCGTAGTCGACCCACAGCATGTGCCCTTCAGTCAGCGATAGGCGCAGGGTCTTGAGGAAGGCGGAGTAGTTGGTGCGAATTTCGGTGCGGTAGCCGAGGGGAAATTCACCTTCGAGGGTGTCGATGGCGGAGAGGAGATCGGGATCGGTGATGGGCTCAAGTTGCCAGACCAGATCATCGCCATCGTTGGCAACCCGGCAGTCCTGCCATCCGGTATCCGTCATTTCGATAAGGTGGCAGGGAAAGGCATCGAGCAGTTCATTGCCGAAGATGATGCCGGGAAGGGGTTCGAGTTCGGAGGCATCGGCGACTTGTTGCAGCTTTGCGGCGTGGGCCTCGAGGGTGGCTGCCTGGGCGGCCCGCAGGTTGTGGAGCGGGTCCGGAATGGCATACTCCACCGCGGTGTAGGCGGCCTCATCGAGTTCGGCGATGGTGTTGAGGATGTCGAGGGCTAGCTTGCCATCGTGAGCGCCGCATTCGGTAATGCGCCATGGGCTGGGCTCACCAAGCTCCCGCCAGACCTCAAGGAAGTGGCGGGCCAGTAGCTGGCCGAAGACTGGTCCCACACTGACACTGGTGTAGAAATCACCTTCACGTCCGACCTGTAGCTCACCATCGGCATAGTAGCCTTGGCCGGGCTCATACAGGGCCATGGCCATGTAGTCGGCGAAGCTCAGCGGGCCGTTTTCGGCAATTCTCTCCTGAATGACTGATTTCACGGAAGGGTTGCGGGTGGAGTGCGTATGGGGTAGCAGTGGTGGTGGCCGGCTTTCGCCCCGGGCAGGCCACGACCTGCACCATTATGGGCTCCGAAGACACAACACGCGACAAACCCAAGCGCAAGCGCTTCTTCCTTTTGCGCCTCCGCTTTTGGTTCTGTCTGCTGCTGACCATCCTCGGGGTCACCATCGCCTTCGGTGTTCCCGCCGTGTTTGTCTACAAGCATCTGGTGGAATACACCGAGCCCTATCGGGAGCGTGCGGCTGAGTATGATCTCTCGCTCATCGATGAAATCGAGCACCCAAGCCTGATCGTGGACCGCAATGGCAAGGAGATCGGCCGCTTTTTCGTGCAGAACCGCAGCGTGATCAGCATCGAGGACGTGCCCGAGATTTTCCTCGATGCCCTGCGCGCTGGTGAGGATCAGCGCTTTTACGAGCACGATGGTGTCGACTACATCGGTGTGGCGCGCGCGGCCTATCTCAACTTCAAGGCCGGTGAAACCACCCAGGGTGCGAGTACCATCACTCAGCAGCTCGCTCGCAACGCCTTTGACTTGGAAGGTGAGCGCAAGAAGCGTGAGGAGTCTGGCATGCAGCGCAAGATCATCGAGATGTTCTTGGCCAACCGCATCGAGCAACGCTACACCAAGGCGCAGATTCTCGAGTTCTACCTCAATCGCATCTATTTCGGTAGGGGTTACTACGGATTGCGATCGGCCTCCCTCGGATACTTCGGCAAGGAACCGGCTGAGCTCAATGCGCTAGAGAGTGCCGCCATCGTCGGCTGCATCAAGAACCCCACCAACCTCAACCCGCTGCGCCACCCCGAAGGCAACCGCAAGTCGCGCAATCTGGTGATCGGCCGGATGGTCGATCTCGGCTCCTTTAGCCGCAAGGAAGCCAAGGAGTTGATGGCTGCCGACCTGGAACTCAATCCCAAGCCGCTGCGCCGTGGCACCACTCACGTCTATGAGCGCATTGCCGATGCCGTGAGCTCGGTGATGGGAACCGATGGTTTGGCAGAAGGGGGTTACACCATCCACACCACCATCTTGGCCGAAGCCCAGACCGCCGCGGAAGACAAACTCGAGGAGGTGCTCGCCAAGGCCGAGGCCCGACCCAACTACGAGCACCAGAAGCACGGCGACTACGTGAAGAGTGAGGAGATTGATCCGGAATATGTTCAGGGAGCTTGCCTGATGGTAGACCGGGCCACGGGCGAGGTATTGGTGCATGTCGGCGGCCGGGATTATGCCGAGGCGCCCTACGATTTCATTGAGAGTGGCAACCGCCCCTTGGGAACCGCCTATTTCCCCTTCATCTACGCAACGGCCCTTCAATCCGGCATGCTTCCCACCCAGCGCCTGGAGGATGAGCCCATGGACAACCGTTCGGTCATGGTTAGTGGTCGCGAGGGGATTCTCGGCGAATGGGGCATGGAGCTGATCCGGCCGCGATACGAAGGCAGAGTGACTCTGCGTCGCGGGCTCGAGACCTCCAAGATTTCTGCAACCGTGCGCATGGTGGATCAGGTGGGTCTCGATCGCCTGGCCGAGCGCACCAGTCTCTTTGGACTGCCGATGGAGGACGTGGAACGACTGCGGCGCATGGCGGTGGGCTTCGAGCCAGCGTCACTCAAACAGTTGACTCGGGCGATGGCGGTCTTTGGCGACGATGGCCGCCTTGCTGATGAGAAATTGGTCTATCTCGATCGTATCGTGAACGCTCAAGGAGAAGTCGTCTATCAGCGTGAAGCCCAGACTCGGACGAGCACCCAGGTGATTGATGAGGTCACGGCTTTTCAGGTGCACGACATGCTGCTCGGCGGCGCCAAGCGCGGCAGTGCCAAGGGTCTTTTCGAGGGCATGCCCGAGGGCTTTCATGGGGTGGGCAAAGGCGGCACGACTCACGATTTCGGCGACACTTGGTTCGCGGGCTACAATTCTCGAGTCAGCTGCGGAGTGTGGACCGGTTTTCTCAACGCCAACGGCCAGTCCATTTACACCGGAGCCTTCAGCCGAGACCTGTCGATGCCGGTATGGAAGGCGGCCATGAGTGCGGCTCAACCTTGGTTTGCCGGGGAGGCGGTGGAACGTCCGGAGTCGGTGGTTGCCGAGCAAATCTGCTGGGTGTCCGGTGAGCGCCCCACCCAGTATTGTCAGGAATACGTCGAGAATCCCACGACGGGCGTGGTGGAGGCGAGATCCACAGCGCGCATCGAATACTTCCGTGAGAAGAACGACCGCATGCCCTTCTGTCAGTTGCATGCCGGTGGTGCGGATCCGAATCTTCCAGAGATCAACATCGCCGAACTCGATCAATCGCAGGCGGGCGCAGTGCCGGTTCGCCCTGAATCCGCGGTGCTGATCGGCGACGACCCTTACCATAGTGAGTTGCCGTCCTTTGCTCTGAAGCAGGATGATGATGGCCCTGGGTTTGTGCCGCGCAGGACTTCCGTGCTCGATAGCTTCGACCTCAGCCGACAGGAGGAGAAGCTGCTGCTGCCGCGACCCGGTCGCCTGATCATCTTCGACGATTGAGGATCAACACCGCAAGATGGGTGTATTTTTTTCAAATTTAGCCTTGATTCACTAAATTAGCCTAGGCTAATTCACGGCCGCCATGAACGCACTCCAATCCATCCTTAGGGCCGGTCTTGCCGCCCTTCTACTCGGGTCTTTGACGCTTCTGACCGCTTGCTCCAAGAAGCCCTCCCGCGACTCCGACAAGGTGCTGGTGGTGACCACCTTCACCATTCTTGCTGACATGGCCCGCGAAGTGGCCGGTGACGCTGCCGACGTGGTCTCCGTGACCAAGCCCGGTGCGGAGATCCACGGCTACGATCCCACTCCCCAGGACCTGATCAAAGCCGAGGGTGCGGACCTCCTGCTCTGGAACGGACTCAACCTCGAGATGTGGTTCGAGCGCTTTTTTGAGAAGCTCGACGACGTTCCGGTTGCGGTGCTCACCGAGGGCATCGAGCCCATCAGCATCCAGTCCGGTCCCTACAACGGCAAACCCAACCCGCACGCCTGGATGGCGCCGAAGAATGCCGCCATTTACGTCGAGAACATTCGCGCGGCCCTGGTGAAGGTCGATCCCGACAACGAGGAGACCTACAACGCCAACGCCGCTGCCTACACCAAGAAGCTGCTCGCACTTGACGAACCGGTGCGCAAGACCCTGCAGCAGATTCCCGAGGATCAGCGTTACCTGGTGACCAGCGAGGGAGCCTTTGCCTACCTCTGCGAGAACTACGATCTCAAGCCCCTCTATGTTTGGCCGACTAACGCGGATGCCCAAGGGACTCCTCAGCAGATGCGCAAGGTGATCGACGGAGTGCGTGCCAACAGCATCCCGGTGGTCTTCTCCGAGAGCACGGTCAGCGACAAAATGGCCAAACAGGTCGCTCGTGAAACAGACGCCCGCTATGGCGGTATCCTCTACGTGGACTCTTTGACTGAAGCCGACGGACCGGTGCCCACCTTCCTCCACCTGCTTCAGTTCAACGCCGATACCATCGTCAAAGGCTTCATGGAATCCAAGTGAGCGACTTCACCGCCAAGACCGATTTGCAGGACACCCGACTCGAAGTCGAGGGAGTCTCGGTGAAGTACACCAACGGTCATCTGGCGCTGGACGGCGCAAGCTTCGCCCTCGACGCTGGAACCATCTGCGCGCTCGTGGGTGTCAACGGCAGCGGCAAGTCGACGCTGTTCAAGAGCATCATGGGCTTCGTCTCTCCTCATCAGGGGCAGGTCCGCATCAACGGCGCGCCCGTGGCGGCGGCTCTCAAGCGTAACCTCGTTGCCTATGTGCCGCAGTCCGAGGAAGTGGATTGGCAGTTTCCCGTCTGCGTGAAGGACGTGGTGATGATGGGTCGCTATGGCTCGATGAATCTGTTGCGCATTCCGCGCGCCATCGACAAACGGAAGGTCGAGGAGAGTCTCAAGCGCGTCGACATGTGGGAATATCGCGATCGGCAGATCGGGGAACTCAGTGGTGGTCAGAAGAAGCGCGTGTTCCTGGCCCGGGCTCTCGCTCAGGGAGGTCGCATCATCCTGCTCGACGAGCCCTTCACCGGCGTCGATGTGAAGACCGAGGAAGCCATCATCGGCCTGCTGCGCGAGCTCCGTGCCGCCGGCTGCATCGTTTTGGTCTCCACCCACAACCTCGGTTCCGTTCCCGAATTCTGTGATCAGACCGTGCTGATCAACCGGGCTGTGCTGGCCTATGGACCAACCTCCGAAGTCTTCACCGAGGCCAACCTGATGGCTGCCTTCGGTGGTGTGCTGCGCGAGTTCCAGGTGGAGCAGTCCACCATTCAGAAACACGACGGGCAGAAGGTGCGCATTGTGTCCGATGACGAGCGCCCGTTGGTCTTCGGCAAGGACGGCCATCTCGAGTACCTCGACCGTGAGGAGCACGAGGAACTCATCCGCAAGCGCCGCGAGGAGTATGATGGCTGACTGGACGGAACTGCTGCTGGGTCCGCTGGATTACGGCTACATGCAGCGCGCGCTTTGGGTGAGCGCGATGATCGGCGTGGTGTGCGGATTTCTCTCCGCCTTCATCACCCTCAAGGGCTGGTCGCTGATGGGGGACGCCCTCTCGCATGCGGTGGTCCCGGGAGTGTCCGTGGCCTATCTCTTCGGATTACCATTCGCACTCGGCGCCTTCGTGACGGGCCTGGTGGCCGCTGCCGGCATGGCCTTTGTGAAAGCCAAGAGCCGGATCCGCGAAGATGCCACCATCGGCATTGTCTTCACCGCCTTCTTTGCCGCGGGCCTGTTGTTGATCTCTCTCTTTCCGGCCCAGGTCGACCTCAGGACCATCCTTCTGGGCAACATGCTGGCGATCTCCGACAGCGACATCATCCAGTTGGTGATCATCAGTGCAGTCACGCTGTTGATTCTCGCGCTCAAGTGGCGCGACCTCATGCTCTACTGCTTTGATGAGCGTCAGGCGCGCACGCTTGGCATGAACCCCGGTCACCTTCATATCCTCCTGATGACCCTCCTCGCCGCGACCGCGGTCGCTGCCCTGCAGGCGGTTGGTGCCTGTCTGGTGGTGGCCATGCTGGTGACTCCGGGGGCCACCGCCTATCTCCTGACCGACCGCTTCGGCCGGATGGCCTCCATCGCCATGGCTCTGGGACTGGTGAGCTCGGTGGTCGGCACCTACATCAGCTACTGGTTCAACGGCGCCACCGGTGGCTGCATAGTCACCCTGCAGACGGTGGTCTTTCTCGCGGTGTTCCTATTCCAGCCCAAGCGCGGCTATCTGGCCAATCGCTGGGGGCATCGGCTTCGCGGCCAAGGCAAGGAGGTGGCGTCATGATCGCTCTCTTGGAGATGTTCCAGTTCGGCTTTGCCCGTGATGCCCTGGTGGTCGGCACCGTGGTGGCGGCGGTCTGCGCAGTGCTCTCCTGTTTCCTGGTGCTCAAGGGTTGGTCCCTGATGGGCGATGCCGTGGCCCATGCGGTGCTGCCCGGGATCGTGCTGGCCTACATCGCCGGAATCCCACTCGCCATCGGTGCATTCGCTGCTGGTCTGACCTGCTCAGTGGGTACCGGCTTCATCCGTGAGCATTGCCGGGTGAAGGAGGATACCGTGATGGGAGTGGTCTTCACCGGGATGTTTGCCTTTGGTCTGGTGCTTTTCAATCGCACGCCCAGCGAGATGCATCTCGACCACATTCTCGTCGGCAGCATTTTGGGTATCAAGGAGGCTGAGTATCAGCAGAGCCTGTGGCTGGGTGGCCTGGTACTGCTGGTCACCCTGATCTTCCGGCGCGACCTGCTGCTAATCTGTTTCGACCCCCAGCAGGCACGGGTGATGGGGCTGCGCGGCCGCTTTCTCAACGTGCTGCTGCTGTGCCTGCTTTCTCTGGCCATCGTCGCCTCGCTGCAGGTGGTCGGCATCATCCTGGTGGTCGCCATGCTGGTGACCCCGGGCAGCATCGGCTATCTCTGGACCGACCGCTTTGACCGCATGCTGATGGTCGCGATGGCCTCCGCCCTGTTCTCCACCTGGGGTGGCATCTGGATCAGCGTGCAGGTGGCCTTGAGCTACGAGCTGACGGCTTCGACCGCCGGCTGCATCGTGCTGTTGCAGGCGCTGCTCTTCGTGGTGTCACTGGTGGTGGCACCGAAGTATGGGCTGTTGGCCCGGCGCAGGCAGGCTGCCTGATCCGTTGTCGGGCCTATCCAAGATCATCCTTTGATGATCTTGCCCAGTTTGTCGATGATGGTGGGATCCTCGAGCGTGGTCACGTTGCCGGTGACCTTACCGGTGTTCACCAGCTCCTTGAGCAGGCG
>CAZIPY010000078.1:0-33981 GCA_964541125.1 uncultured Luteolibacter sp.
TTCAACGACCGACTGCTGCATCACATGGCTAAGCAGGCCGAAAACCCATGAGGCCAAGAAAGTCAGTGCTGATGTCGGGCTTGTGCATGCTTCTGGCTGGCTGCACCGAAGCGGATGACCAGACCATCGATTACGCCGAGAAAATCCCCTCCAGCAAGCGCTCCAGAGAAGCCATCAAACGAGTTTCCCCCGCACTCATCGGCGACCTGAAAGGCCGTGAGATGGAATTCGGTGCTCCCGTCTTCATTCGCATCTTCAAGCAGGAACGACATCTGGAGGTGTGGATGAAAAAGAAGGAGCGCTTTGAGCTCTTTCGCACCTACAAGGTGGCTGCGATGTCGGGCAAGCCGGGGCCGAAGTTGAAGGAGGGTGACCTTCAAGCCCCTGAGGGATTTTACACAATCGGGCCGTCGCAGATGAATCCGAACAGCCAGTTCCATCTCTCCTTCAATCTCGGCTACCCCAATGCCTACGATCGTGCCCACCAACGCACCGGCAGCGCCCTCATGGTGCATGGCAACCAGCTCTCCACCGGTTGCTTTGCCATGACTGACCACAAGGTGGAGGAAATCTACACCCTCTGCGACGCAGCGCTGCGAAACGGCCAGACCTCATTCCAGGTGCACTGTTTCCCCTTCCGCATGACTGAAGCCAACATGGAGAAGCATGGCTCTCCTCTCTGGAATGACTTCTGGAAAAACCTCAAAACCGGCTACGACTGGTTCAAGAAGCATGGAGTTCCCCCGACGGTTCAGGTGAGGAGCAAGCGGTATGTGTTTAAATAGGCGAAGGACTCATAATGCAGAAATCTTTCTGTAGAGAGACACCTTCCAGTTACATTCACTCCGCAGCACTATCGTATTCATCGAGCCCAAAGGCAGACAATGTTTTCAGCTGAATCTGGACCATCACGCCTTTTGAGACATTAGGCACCCCAAGATGATAAGCGTATGGTCGATGAAGCACTGGTACCCCATTGACTGACAAACCGCTGATATCCGACTCGCCCAACTCAATAATGACTCGCCCTTGGTCGTTGGTCACTTCCTCGTTGCCGCCTGAGTTGTTGTCGACATGCACCCGCACACCCATCACTCCCTTTCCATGAATATCCGTGACTTGAATTCTCGCAATAAAGGGCTCCCCTCCCGACTTCCACGAAGTGCGAGCCAATACCGTTTCCTCCCATGGCCGGATTTGGGTCCAGAGCATCCATCCTGAGCCGCAGATTATGAAGAGTAGGAGGCCGCCAAACAGTAGCCATTTCGATTTTACTGTCATCGTCCTAATGCAATTTCTCGCCATATTGGCCGTATGACCACGATCAAACTACGCCGTCAACTTCGCCGGTTCAAGGAAGTGGCGCCAGCTCTCGTCCATCATGTCACTCTCCTGCAAGCCGAATAGCGGACGCCAACGGGGAGCGAGCGGCTCTCGACGGGGATGCATGCCAGCCTCATGCGGCAGCTTGTTGGCCTTGCGAGTGTTGCAACGGAAGCAGGAGGTGACGATGTTCTGCCAGGTGGTCGGACCACCTTTGTCCCGCGGCATCACATGATCGAGATTGAGTTGAGCCTCAGGCAGCGTTTTGCCGCAGTACTGGCAGGTGTGCTTGTCGCGCAGGAAGACATTGCGGCGCGAGAAACGCACTTCGAGGCGCGGCACGCGTTCATAGAAGGTCAGGACGATGATTCGAGGCACCCGCAAAGAGATCTTGGCTCCCCGGATTTTCTCTTCGTCGGTGATGCGGTCTGAATACTGAATCCAGGACTTTAGGTCGTGGGTGCAGTATTGCTCATCACCATCCACCTGAACCACCTGGGCATGGGCAGTGCAAAGCAATCGCACCGAGCGTCGTGCCGAGCAGGTCGCGACCGGTTGCCAGAACCGGTTGAGAACAAGTACGGGTCTATCTAGGACGCTGCACATGGCACTAACCAACAATTGTTGGTTAACCTACCAGAGCTACGGCTCCAAGCAATCCAATAATGGTGTCAGACGCGCCAGATGAAGTCTCAAATCAGATCTCGCGATCCTCTTCGTGGCGCACATCCTTTGCCGCCTCCATGAAGACGGTGTCCTCACCGACATTCACGGACAGATCACCGATGCGCTCGAGGGAGCGGACCACGAAGACCAAGTGCAGGTATTCCTGGGAACGTGATTCACCCTGCTCAATGCGCTGGCTGAGCAGATCACTCACCTTCTTATAAGCCTGGTTGAGCTCCTTGTCGCGGTCGTGAAGTCCGAGAGCCAATTCCGAATCATTCTCGCTGTAGGCAGCGATCGCATCGCGCAGCAACTCATCCGCGAAGCTGTAGACCGGCTCGATCATATTGATGTCGGGAAGCTCTTCAACCTTTGCAAGCTTGCGAGCCCGTTTGGCAATACTGGTCGCGTGATCGGAAATACGCTCGAGGTTGATGGAGATCTTCATCGAGGACAAAACAAGACGGAGGTCACTGGCCATGGGATGATAGCGAACCAAAATCTCCATACCGAGACGGTCGACCGAACGCTCCATGTCATCCACTTCGTTGTCATCACCGATCACCGAGTTCGCCAGATCGACATCGCGGTGCAGCAGCGCCTGCACTGCGCGCTCAACATTGTGGCGGGTCTGACCTGCCATGGTCAGCACTTCGCCACGTAGCAAGCTGATGTGTTCGTCGAAGTCCTGAAGGATGTGGGAGTTTTGAGCACTCATAATGGGAATCTATATAATCTAGCAGGCACCTAACTGCCTGGCAACTTGCATCAGCCAAAGCGCCCAGTGATGTACTCCTCGGTGCGCTGGTTGTCCGGGTTGGTAAATATCATGGAGGTCGGATTAAACTCCACGAGCTCACCCATGTAGAAGAAGGCGGTCTTCTGGGAAATCCGACTCGCCTGCTGCATGTTGTGAGTGACCACCACCAAGGTGAAATCCTGCTTGAGCTGAAGAATGAGTTCTTCGACGCGAGCTGAAGCAATCGGATCGAGCGCCGAGCAGGGCTCGTCCATCAGAATGATCTCGGGATCCACAGCAATGGTTCGGGCGATGCAGAGGCGCTGCTGCTGACCACCAGAGAGACCGAAGGCGCTTTCGTTGAGGCGGTCCTTTACTTCATCCCAGAGGGCGGCACCGCGCAGCGCCTTCTCCACCTTGGCATCGAGAATCCCCTTATTGCGCTCCCCAAGGATGCGGGGACCATAGGCCACGTTCTCGTAGATCGAACGCGGGAAGGGATTGGACTTTTGGAACACCATGCCGGCACGGCGACGCAACTCCACACTGTCGACTTCATCACTGTGGATCTCCACACCATCGATCCAAATCTCACCCTTGGAGACGTGAGCACCTGGAATCAGATCGTTCATGCGATTGAAACAACGCAGCAAGGTCGACTTGCCGCAGCCCGATGGCCCAATGAAGGCCGTCACCTCGTTGCGGGCAATCTCAAGGTTGATGTTCTTGAGCGCCACAGAATCCCCGTAACTGAAGTCCACATCGCGGCATTCGATCTGAATCTGTCGGCTACCAGAATCGCTTGAGACCGGCTCATCGGCGACAGGCTTCTCCTCGGTGGACATCACTGAAGATGGCTTTTCCGTCACCGGCGCGTCAACATTTCGCTTCTCGGTGGCCGGCGGGGCTTGAAGGGTTGCGTTGGACATGGTGGCGGTGAGGGTCATGAGGTTGATGAGATCGGTTTAACAATGGGCGAGATCAACTACGGGTGAGAGGGCGGGACTAGCTAAACCGGCCGGTGATGTAGGCCTCAGTATCGGCCTCCTTGGGATTTTCGAAGAGCTGCATGGTCTCGCCGTATTCGATGAGTTTGCCCATGTAGAGGAAGGCCGTGCGGTCGGAACAACGACTGGCCTGCTCCATATTGTGGGTGACGATCACGATGGTGAACTGCTCCTTGAGCTGGGTGATCAGTTCCTCGATTTTGAGAGTGGCTAATGGGTCGAGAGCGGCACAGGGCTCGTCCATCAGTAGAATCTCGGGCTGATTGGCGATGGCGCGCGCAATACAGAGACGCTGTTGCTGACCGCCGGAAAGACCGAAGGCGGAATCGTGCAGGCGATCCTTAACCTCATCCCAAAGGGCTGCGGCCTTGAGAGAACGCTCGACCACCGCATCCAGTTCTGAACGTTTACTCCTGCCAGCCACACGCAGACTGAAGATCACATTCTCGTAGATGGACTTGGCGAAGGGGTTGTATTTTTGGAAGACCATGCCCACCCGTTTGCGCAGCGAAATCACCTCAACGTTGGGATCGTAAAGACTGGTGCCATTGAGGCGGATATCTCCCTGATGCTTCACCCCGTCGATAAGGTCGTTCATCCGGTTCATGTTGCGCAGCAGGGTCGACTTGCCGCAGCCCGACGGCCCGATCAAGGCCGTGACCTGCTTCTCGGGAATATCCATGTCGATATCGAAGAGCACCTGCTTCTCGCCGTACCAGAAATTATAGCCCTCGACATCGATGAAGTCGGGACGGGGCGTGGTGGGCCCATCATTGGCAACTGGCGTGGTGGCAGTGGAGCCGTTGGTGGCGGTAGTAGACATGGATCGGAACGAAAATCAGAAGTGGCTGACGGCGAACTTCTTCTTCAGACGATTGCGGATGATGATGGCGGTCAGGTTGAGGACCAGGACCAGGAAAATCAGTAGAAGAGCGGTCGCATAGACGATGGGCTTGGCGGCCTCGGCATCCGGCGACTGGAAGCCCAGATCGTAGATATGGAAGCCCAAGTGCATGAACTTCTGCTCCGGGTGGACGTAGGGAGCAATGTCGTTGATGGGCAGTGTGGGGGCGAGTTTCACTGCACCCACCAGCATCAGCGGAGCGACTTCACCCGCACCGCGGGCCATGGCCAGAATAATGCCAGTCATGATGCCTGGCAGGGAGGCGGGAATGACGATGCGCTGGATGGTCTGCCACTTGGAGGCGCCGCAGGCCAAGGCTGCCTCACGCACGCCACGCGGCACGGCGGAAAGAGCCTCCTCAGTGGCCACAATCACCACCGGCAGAGTCAGCAGGGCCAAAGTCAGAGAAGCCCAGAGGATACCGGGCGTGCCAAACACCGCGCTGGGCATGTCACTGTAGAATGCCTTATCGATGTTCTTACCGACAAAATAGACAAAGAAGGCGAGACCGAAGACACCGAAGACAATGGAGGGAACGCCGGCGAGATTGTTCACGCAAATCCGAACTATCCGCACCATCTGACCCTGTTTGGCGTATTCGCGCAGGTAGATGGCCGCGATCACACCCAGTGGCGTGACAAAGAAGGTCATGGTAAGCGTCATCACCACGGTGCCGAAAATGGCAGGAAACACCCCGCCCTCCATGTTGGCTTCCCGCGGCTCCTCGAGCAGGAATTTTGCCATGCGGCAAAGCAGCTCCCAAAGCCTCTGAAACCAGTTGCTGTCGTTGGGGCGGAATGAACCAAGCAACTGGCTACCTTGATAGATCACTTCGCGACCATCTGCCGTGACTCCGTGGAACTCATAGCCGTTCATCTTCGACTCGACCTTATCCACATCGGCAAGCAGTTTGGCGTATTCCTCTTCCAACTCCGCTTTTTCTTTAGCTGCAGGACCAGGCTTCTTCCGACCCGCCTTGAGATCAATATCAATTTCCTGAATCGCGCGGGCATTCGCGCCGATCAGCTTGCGCTCGATATGACGAGTTTCCTTCCTCACCTCCTCATTGAGCGAAATCATCTCCTCTAGAGCCTCATCAAAGCCTTCGGCTGCCACTTCCAAAGTCGCCGATGGCGTGACCAGCTTGACCGGCTTGAGGATGGCCGGGCCGTATTCGGTGCGTTCGACCAACATGTAGCCAGGCGCAATCTCCTGCTTCTTGATGCTGCGCTCGTCGAGATAGAGGAAAGACTCGCCGTAGAGGTCCTTGTTCCCACGGAAAATCTGGATTTGAGCAACACGCTTTCCGCCTTCATCCGGCCGCTCGGAGCGCTCGGTGATGTAGCCGGCCATCATTTGGGGTCCATCAGCGGTCTCGATCTGCATTTCCACGATCTGGCGGGGCCAGAACGAGGTCACGCCCTTGATGAGAATCAAGCCGAGCAAAAAGATCACCATCACGATGCCCAGTGACAGGCCACCCGCGGTTAGCCAAATCCAGGGCTCGCCCTTACTGGAGCGCCCGGTGCTGGCGAACTGGTTGTTCTTTGATATGGAATCCTTACTCATGGTGGCTTAGACGATCTTGTTGCGCTCGCGCAGACGCTGACGCAGAACTTCCGCAATGGTGTTCATGACCGAGGTCAGGACGAAGAGAACAACCGCACTCAGGAAGAGGGTGCGGTAATGGGTGGAGTCGACCGCGGCTTCGGGCAACTCGATGGCGATGTTGGCGGCCAAGGTCCGCATGCCGTTGAAAATATTGCCCTCCATCACGGGCGTACCGCCCGCCGCCATCACCAAAATCATGGTTTCGCCCACAGCGCGACCAAAGCCGATCATCAGGGCCGAAAAGATACCCGAGGAGGCCACGGGCAGCATGATGGTCCAGACCACCTGCCAGCGGTTGGCTCCAAGCGCAGCGGATGCGGCAGTGAGGGATTTCGGGACATTGGACAAGGCATCTTCCGCGATGGTGAAGATGACCGGAATGACCGCAAAACCCATCATAAAGCCTACAACCAGACTGTTACGCTGCTCGTAGTTCATTCCGGTCGCCTGCGGCCACCACATGGTGAAGTCGGCAATCTTCTTGCCGGTATTGGGATCGGTGTAGACGAAGAACCAACTCTCAATGACCGGTCCAAGCATCCAACCCAACCAGCTGAAGAGAAACATCACGGGCAGAACCAACATCCACTCCTGACCACCGTCGAAACGATTCCTGAGAGCCACCGGAAGTCGCCCCCAGTAGTAGCCGATAATGAGAACACTGATGGGCACCATCAGGACCATCAACAAGACGGAAGGCACTCGATATTGCAGCACTGGCGCCAGCCAAAAGGCCGCCAGGAAACCGATGACCACCGAAGGCAGGGAGGCCATAATCTCCATCATCGGCTTGATCACACGCTTGACCGAATGTGGCAGAAACGCCGCGGAGAAGACGGCAGCCAACAGAGCCACCGGAATGGAGAATAGCAGTGCGTAAAAGGTGCCCTTCAGAGAACCGAAGATGAGGGGCATGAGCGAGAATTTGGGCTCAAAGTCACTGGTTCCACCCGTTGACTGCCAGCGGAATTCGCCTTCGGCATATCCCTCGTACACCACCTTACCAAAAAAGGCCTTGGGGCTTGCCTCAGGATGGGGGTCGTCGATCGCATAACGATGGATGGCACCATCGTCACCAGCCACGATCAGGTGCTTGGACTTACCGTCAATGATACTAGCCACCGGCTTGTAATCGACCTCCTGCTCCCAACGGACGTCGCCCGAAGTGCTGTAGCGCAGGGAAAGGTAGTTGCCAGCACCGGCGATGAAACTGCGATTTCGAAGACTGTTGGCGAACACCACTTCGCCCTTTGGCAGGGCCGGGAACTCTTTGACATAGCCAAAGGTGCGATCCGCCTCTTCGGTTTCACGGAACAGACTCCACTGCTGCTGTTGTCCGTCCCTTGAAGTCAGAATGATGGAAACCCCGCCATAGAGCAGATCCAGCTGCTGGGGAACCTCTCCCTCGAAGGGATGGAAGGTCTGCACCTTGTTCACTTCCAGCACATCACGAGCGAAGTAGTCGATATCACCATTCTCATTGACCACGAGAATCATTGAACCGTTGGAGGAAGCTCGCACCATGATGGGGGTGCCGCTCAAACCGGAACTCAGATCGGACTGACCCACCATTTTGAGTTTAGCAGCGCCGATCAACCCCTTCTTCATCATCAGCTTGACGACGGATACGGAAGCATCCGCTCCCTCTCCGCGTCTAACCACGATCAGGCGAGCGCCGTTGGGATCTTCGGGATCACTGGAGTCACCATAGCTGACAGCCGTCACTGGACCTTCACCATGTTCAACGGCAAAGACTGGCTCTTCGATCACCTTCGGCTCTAACCAAGACTTGGTTGCGTCCTCGTTGTAGACGCGTTCGTAATCAATCAGGAAGGATCCAACCCGGCCATCTTCCAAGCCATAGACCAAGCGCTGTTTGACCGTATCGAAAGCGTAGGCCGTGATGGACGCATCCACCAAACCAGGAACAATGAGCTCCTTGGGCGAGTCGCCCACAAAGTTGAGAAAGGTGACCTTCGAACCTCCTTCGTAAATGAAAGGCATTTCGCCACGTTCATCGATGCCAATGACTGGCGGCACAATGCCAGCTTGAACCTCGCCAGCTTCCTCAACATCCGGCGCCTTGAAGAGCGGCACCGCGACCTTCGCGATGAAGAAGAAAATCCCGATCACTGCGATGATCACCGCAATGCCACCGAAGCGGATAAAGACCCCCATGAAGCGGTCAAAGAACAAAGTCTTCCCCGATACCTCGAAGCGCTTTGGATCTGGAGTGTGTTGATCAGGCCCCGACATGGGTGGTGCGTTTTAAGGGGGGACGACCTGAAACAAAACAGGCCGCGAGAGGCTGCATCACCCACTAGGGCGTGGCAAGCTTGTCTCGCGGCCTGAATGAATTTTGTGAATAACTGTGAATTACTTCTCCAGCGAGCTGATCACCTCTTTGGCGAGTTCAGCAGGAATGGGGTAGTAACCGTCTTTTTCGACGATTTGCTGACCTTCCTTGGAAAGCACGAACTTCAGGTATTCCAGGGTCAGTTTATCGAGAGGCTGGTTGGGCTTCTTGTTGACGTAGATATTCAGGAAGCGAGCCATTGGGTAGTCACCAGAGAGGGCGTTATCGTAGGAGGGCTCGTAGAGCACACCGTCTTCACCACCCACAGCGATGGCACGCACAGCGGAGGTGCGGTAACCGATGCCGGAGTAACCGAGGGCGTAGAGGTCGGCGCCCACACCTTGAATCACAGCGGAGGAACCAGGCTGCTCTTTGACGGTGGAACGGTAGTCACCTTTGAGGAGAGCCTTCTTCTGGAAGGTGCCGTAGGTGCCGGAAGCGGAGTTGCGGCCGAACAGGGAGATCTTGCGACCTTTCCAGTCGGAGAGACCAACTTGACCCCAATCGGTGATGTCCTCACCGCCGCGCTTGCGGGTGGCGGAGAAGATGGAGTCGATTTGCTTGTAAGTGAGACCCTTGATCGGATTGTCCTTGTGAGCGTAGACGGCGAGGGCGTCGATGGCGACCTTCACGCAGGTGGGCTTGTAGCCGAACTTCTTCTCGAATTCGTCGATTTCCTTCTCCTTCATCTCACGGCTCATGGGGCCGAGCTGGGAAAGGCCTTGGATAAGGGCCGGAGGAGCGGTGGAGGAACCTTTACCTTCGATCTGGATATTGACGTTGGGGTAGTTCTTCTTGAAAGCCTCAGCCCAGAAGGTGTTGAGGTTGTTGAGGGTGTCGGAACCGATGGAGTTGAGGTTGCCGGAAACACCGCTGACCTTTTCATAGGAGGTCAGCTTGGGGTCGAGGTGAGATTCAGCGGCCAGTGCGGGGAGAGCGGCGATGGCGACTGCAGCGATGCTGATGACAGTGGATTTCATGGTTGTTTGGTTGGTTGGAGGGACGTTTTGTCCGACGGGACAAGACTAAGGACTAAGGCCTGATTCCTGCCAAAGAATCAGGTGTGACATTGTTGTCACGAAAAACCCCTTCTGGGACCGAGGGGCGATTGCCTAGAAACTGCCCCGTGCGACGCACAAATCCATCAACTACTATGAAATACAACAACCTGACCAAACTCGCCCTCGGCGCTTTTCTCGGTCTGCAGATGCCCGCACTCGCCGGCCCTGCCGCTGAGGCCGCGCCTGCATCCTCCAATTGTGGTGACTGGTGCTCCATGCTCAAAAGCAAGCCCAAGCTCTACAAGAACAAGGAAAATCCCTACATCCAAGAAATCGGCATCGAAGGCCGTCTGCAATGGCAGACCGCTTCCATGAGCGTCGACGACACGTCTGGTGATGAAATCACCGAAACCTTCACTGAGTTCCGCCGCGCGCGCCTCGGCACCAAGATCAAGTTCCTGAACTACTTCACCGCGAAGTACCAGGTAAACATGGTCAGCGATGACCGCCCGAAAAACGGAGATATCGAATGGGACTACCAAGACATCGATGAAGCCTACATCGAATTCAACCTCGGCAAGGTTCTCGACACCTCCTTCGACGACCTGACCGTGGGTTATGGCCGTTACAAGTACACCCTCGGCTACGAATCCACCACTTCCTCCAAGAAGCTCCTCACCGTTGAGCGTTCCGCTCTCGGCAACAAGGTCTACGGCAGCAAACGCCCGACTGGCCTCAAAGTGGAAGCCGCTAAGGGTGACTGGGAATTCGCCGCCGCCCTCTACTCCACCAGTGAAGATGGCAGCGATCACGAGGCCTTCGGCAGCTGGCAGGACGGTGAAACCATCTGGTTCCACGCCGGCTACTCCCCGGATGGTCCTTGGAGCTATGGCTTCGACTTCTCCTACTCCAACCGTGAGGAATCGGATGACGCCGAAGTTCCCACCCAATGGGCCACTTCCTTCAACGCCGAATACGACGCTGGCAACTGGGGCATCATCGGTGACTTCATCGTCGGCGAAAACCCTAACAGCAGCAACGCTGATCGCGAAGGCAACTTCTACGGCTTCATGATTATGCCTTACGGCTGGATCCAGGAAGACAAGCTGCAATGGGTTGCCCAATTCCAGTACATGGCCTCCGACGAAGCTGAAGGTGTTCGCGCCAACAGCCGCTATGCTGACCGCATCGATAACTACGGTGCCAGCACCAACAGCGGTCGTGGCGACCAGCACATGTCGCTCTACGCTGGCCTCAACTACTACCTCTGTGGGCACAATGCCAAGCTCCAGGCTGGCATTGAGTATCAGGATTACGAAACACCCTCTGGTGATGTCGATGCCCTGACCTACATCTTCGCTGTGCGGACTTACTTCTAAGATCCGCCTGATTAAAAATCCTTCCAACTCATTTAGCAGTAGATTTGGAAGTTGTGTTGTGACAGCCGTCCAAAAGGGCGGCTGTCCTTTTTTTTGAAGGCGGCTGTCCTTTTTATTTTGGGGCGGCTGTCTTGTTTTATTTTGGCTGTCTACACACCCTTCCCTACGGGAAGCCCGTGGATCCAGCCGGCAAAATCCGGACCGATTTCCGCAATCCGCTTGCCAAAAGCCCGTCCAAGCGTCTAGTCCATCAACCCACACTTCTGGCGGCTCTGATTCAATCCGCCCCTACAGCCCACACTTCCAGACCACTCTTCCGCCATGGGAAAAACACTCATCATTGCCGAGAAACCCAGCGTCATGACCGACCTCAGTCGTGCGCTTGCCCAACCGCTTGGCAGATTTGAGAAGAAAGGAACCGGCCGCGACGCCTTCTACGAAAACGAGCAGGCCATCATCACCTCTGCGGTGGGTCACCTGGTCGAGCTGCGCATGCCCATGGGCCCTAACGGCAAAAAGTTGCCATGGAACTTCAAGGTCCTCCCCGCCATCCCCAAACGCTTTGATCTCGATCCCATCGAGAAGTCGGCCACCCGCCTGCGCCAGGTCCTTAAGCTGGCCCGCCGCAAGGACGTGGACACCATCGTCAATGCCTGTGATGCCGGCCGTGAGGGCGAGCTGATCTTCCGCTACATCATGGACATCGGCAAAATCGACAAGCAGGGCAAACGCCTGTGGATGCAGTCGATGACCAAAAACGCCATTCTCGAAGCCTGGGACAACCTGCGCGACGAAGAACAAATGCAATCGCTGGCCGATGCCGCCAAATGCCGCTCTGAGTCCGACTGGCTGGTCGGCCTCAACGCCACCCGCGCCTTCACCTGCTTCAACTCCCGCCACGGCGGCTTCAACATCACCGCCGCCGGCCGGGTTCAGACCCCCACCCTGGCCATACTGGCCAAGCGCGAGGCGGAAATCCGCTCCTTCGAGCCTACGCCTTACCACGAAGTCCACGCCACTTTCGGCGTCGAGGGCGGCAGCTACGAGGGCAAGTGGGTCGACGAGGACTGGAAGAAGGACAAGGCCAACCCCCACTCCCGAGCCGAGCGCATCTGGGACCGCAAGGACGCCGAGGCCATCGTCGCCCGCTGCGAGGGCAAGACCGGTGAAATCACCGAAACCAAGAAGAAGCAGACCCAGATTTCGCCCCAGCTCTACGATCTGACCACCCTTCAGCGCGAGGCCCCCTTCTCTGCCAAGGGCACCCTGCAGATCGCCCAGGCCCTCTACGAAAAGCACAAGGTCCTCACCTACCCCCGGACCGACTCGCGCTACTTGCCCGAGGACTACATGCCCAACGTTAAGGAAACCCTGCAGGCCATCGCCGACAGTGATCTACCCAATGCTGATCATGCTCGCCGCGTGCTGAAGGGCAGCGAGAGCGACGACAAAGACGTCCCTCGCCTTCACAAAGCCAAGCGCGTCTTCAACAACGCCAAGGTTTCCGATCACTTCGCCATCATCCCTACTGGCAAGATCGCCAAGCTCAACGACGTCGAGCAGAAGGTCTACGACATGGTCGTGAAGCGCTTCATCTCCGTCTTTTATCCGGTGGCCGAGTTTGAGGCCACCAATCGCATGACCCGCATCACCACTGATGGCATCACCGACGCCTTCAAGACCGACGGCAAGGTGCTCGTCGTTCCAGGCTGGCTCGAGGTCTACGGTCGCATGCCAGGCGTCGCTGCCGGCAAGGATGAGCTGGTTGCGGTCAAGGAAGGTGAAAGTGCCACCACTGAAGCTCTGGAGCTCCTCGACGAAGAAACCCGTCCCCCAGCCCGCTTCACCGAGTCCACCCTACTCTCTGCAATGGAGGGTGCGGGCAAGCTGATTGAAGATGAGGACCTCCGTGAAGCCATGTCCGAACGAGGCCTAGGCACTCCGGCTACCCGCGCAGCGACCATCGAAGGCCTGATTTCACACAAGTACATCGTCCGTGACGGACGCGAACTGCACGTCAGCGCCAGCGGCATGCGCCTCATTGCTCTGGTCAACGAAATGCAGATCGAAGGCCTCTACTCGCCCAAGCTCACCGGCGACTGGGAATACAAACTGCGCCAAATGGAGCAGGGCCAACTGCAGCGCGATGCCTTCATGGAGGAGATCATCGCCTACACCAAGGAGATCGTCAGCAAGGCTCATGAGCGTGCGGAAGAACTCAAGAACCAGGTCTTCCCCGACCTTCAAGCACCCTGCCCCATGTGTGGCGCAACCGAACTCAAGCAGACGGATGCCACCTACGAATGCCGCACTGAGGACTGCAAATTCAAAGCCAAGAAACACATCGCTGGCCGCCTACTGACCGAGGATGAAGCCCGCGAACTCTTTACCAACAAGTCTGTGGGCCCGCTCACCGGCTTCAAGTCACGTTTCAACAAGCCCTTCGATGCTGGTCTCAAGCTCGACGAGAAATTCAAGATCGCCTTCGTCTTCGAGAATGATGACGACGAGGAAGTCGAACTCGGTGAAGAACAATTGGTCGGTGAGCAAACGCTAACCGATGGCCGCAAGGTCAAGCTCTACGAAACCGAAAAGGCCTTCCACGTGCCCGAACTGGTCACCAAGAAGGACCCCAAGGGCGTGCGCATCGGCAAGACCATCCTCAAGCACGAGATCGAGCGCGAGCAGGCCATCAAGCTGATCACCAAGGGGAAGACCGACCTCATTCGCGGTTTCATCTCCAACCGCACCAAGCGACCCTTCGATGCCTTCCTGACCTTTGAACCCGAATCCGGCAAGGTCGGCTTCGAGTTCCCACCGCGTCCGGCCAAAAAGGGAGCGAAGAAAGCTGCGAAGAAGGCCGCCAAGGAGTCTTGAATGGCCTAGCGGCAGTGATGGCCGCGATTCCCGTAGCCCCGGTGGCCTGAGTAGCCGTGATGGTAGCCATGCCCGTGGTGATAGCCGTGGCCTTTATGCTTCTTGTCGCTATCGCTGGCCAAGGCGTAGCCAATGATCCCAGCAGCGACCACACCCGCGACTGCAGCCCCTGGATCGACAGACTGCACCGGGCGGCCCGTACGGTCGTAGGTGGTCGTGCAGCTCACACTTGCAGCGAGCAAACCCATGGCCAGCAAACGGCCGATCATGCGGAGAGACAGCAGTATCTTCATGACCTTCGGACGGGAACCCGACGCCATTTATTCAATCTCCGCTATTTTTCTTCACTGCGGTCGAAAAGCTTGTCCATGCGATCGAGGTAGAGCGACATTCCGTCCTCACGGTCACTCTCCCGTTTACCGAGCTCCTTTTTGAGCCTCAAATAGTCGTCAAACACCCCGCTGGTCTTGCGCGCACGGGTGATTTCAAACCAGTCGAGGTAGTCGCGCCCACGCTCGGCCTTGGCCTTCATGATGATCCGGGCCTGCTCCAGCTGCTTGAGAGACTCGAGCACAGCCTCACCTTCCCCTTGTGAGAGGCGAATCAGCTGCTTCTGGTATTCCACCAGCAAGGGGCGGTAGGCGGGAAAGCAGCGGTAACTGAGATGAACCAAGGCTGCCTGAGCCGGTTTGACAGCCGCTTGCCTTTCGTCTTCCTCCAGATCCTCGAGCCGCTGCCATTGATCGAGCCCTACCCGTTGCGAACCCAACGGTGGAGCCCCACCAACTCCATCACCAGCGGGAGCCGGCAATTCGAGGAACAGCGCGGTGGCCAACAACTCTTCGGTTTCAACCACCGTCATCACATCGGTCAGCAGCTTGAGCCCGCCCTGATTGGCCAACTGCAGGGCCCACCACTTTGCCAGACTGTTCGGAGACAGATTGAGTTCGGGAAAATGACGTTGCAGAAGCAGTGACATTTCGCCTTCGAATGCAGCTGCTTCGTCGAGAAACTTGCGGAAGGCTTCACGGCCCTGTGGCTGCTCCAAAAGTGCCATCACCAAGGCTCCCGCCGACACGCGGAAGGCCACCCGCGAGGCTTCATCCATCTTCAGGTGCTCACCCCGCGTAACCGTCAATAAATCCTCCACCTTGTAGGCTCCGTCCTGCTTGAACATCGCCGCATACAGGCGGCGGTCGCTTTGCTGCATCCTCCAAGCAGTGGCCTCACGAAGGCCCACCGACAGCCAAGGCGGCACTGATAGTGTCATTGTATCCTCCAGCAGCGGCAAAGTCCTGAGGGATCGTTCATAGAGGAGCATTTCAGTGACCGCCTGTTTGAAGTCTTCCACCCGCAGCCCCTTGGCCAGATGCATGTGCAGCTGCAGGAGATACACCCCCTCCACCACCTTTAGACGGGTCACGAATGTCGAGGCGGGTGCCTTGTCTCCGGGTTCACCGTGAAGGATCACCGATATGGGAATCTTCCAATCATCTCCCTGCTCCAGGAGTCGCAGAAATTCCTGCTTGGCACTTTCGGTGAGAATCACGCACAGACCACGCCCCATCTCGTTGCCGCCCGAAATCCGGAACTGCTTGCTGCGACTCTTGGCCACAGCGTCCTCAGGGATCGGCGCAACCAGTTGGGCCCTGGGCGGGTTGGCGGGGTCTACGGGTGGGTTGGCGGGTTCTCCGGCCGGGTTGGTGGCTTCATCCCTCGGCTGAGCCAAGGCAAGGTTCATCATCCCCCATGCAGCCCATCCTATCAGATGCTGTTTCATGGCGCATTGGGATCGATCGGCCGGGGCACAAACACCACCTGTCCGTCACCGATCTGGATGTCATGCATCTTGCGAAAGGCCATCTCCAACTCCTCATCGTAGACCTCACCGAGTTGGAAAAAAGCCGGTTTAATCAGATAGAGGTAGCCCTGTGGTACGGTCAACTGGCCGAAGCGGCCACCTCGCTTGAGCGCAGGAAAGAATTTCGCAATCGGCCCTCCATGAAGAGGCACCTCCTTCTTGCTCGCGATCCCGTCCGTATCCACCAACACCTGGAAATACATCGAGAACGTGGATGTAAGACCGATGAAGGAACGCTCCATCACGACCTCCACCTCGTCCTCATTGAGGCGGATTCCAACACCGTTAATCTTGACCACTCCGCCCAAGAGGCCCTTCTGCTCCACCTTGAGAGTCTGGCCGATCCAGCGATTGAGTTCCTCTTCACTGATGGTGATCTCGTGCCCGCGCTCGAGTGATTCGCTCAACACCTCCTTGAGATCACGCACCTCACGGCTCTTGGCTCCCTCGCCATAACCTTTGATGGTCGAAGTGTCCTGCGGCAGCAGAGAGATGATCACCGCAACGGCGAGCAGTAGAGTCAATGCGGCACTGATCATGAAGAATGCCCGCGGCACGCAGCCCCGCTTGGGCTTCTCTTTCTGCTTATCCTTGGACATAAGGGTCTTAATTAGCACGCTGGTGCCTAGAGCTCAATCTCAACTCCCGGCTCGGGGATGATGACCTCGGTACCGGGCAATTGCTGGCGAAGCTGCTCCCGAAACCATTCCAGAGCTCCTGAATCCCCGTGAACCAGCAGGGTTTTCTTCGGCTTCACCCTCAGAATGTAGTCGAGAATGGCGTCGCGCGTCGAATGGCCGCTGAAGTCGAATTCTCGGGTCTCACAGCGCAATTTCACATCTGCCTGCCCCTCATCCAGAGAAACCATCTCACCCTGGCGCGCATGCTTGATCCTCGCCCCCGGCGTCGCCGGATCGCAGTAGCCGACGAAGAAGATGCCGTGCTTCTTGTTCTCCAAGACTCCCTGGCGAGCGAACTGATTAGAGACCGTCTTCTCGGTCATCATGCCACTCGACAGGGCGTAGATGCAGCCGTTGTGGAAGGGAATGGGGCCCTTGCGGCGGCGACCCGAGCCCTCGATCTCCATGTCCTTGAGAAAGCGGAAGCCCGACAACTGGCGGCGTGGAGTGTCGCAGTGACGGTCGTAGATATGGGTCATCTTGGTACTGAGGCCACCGATGTAGACAGGTGTGTCGTTGGCAACACGGCCTTCACTCTTGAAGCGATGAATCATGCCTAACACTTCCTGGGTCTTGCCCATGGCAAAAACGGGAATCAGCACCGATCCCTTGCGCTGCAAAACGCGCTGAATGCATTCAGCAAAGTGATTCTCCTCATCTCGACGGTCGTAATCGGCCTTGCGGGGAGATTCTCCCCGGGTGGTTTCGACGATCAAGGCATCGACCGGCTCCTCGGGAAAACTCGCACCGCATTGCAGAGTGGTCGGCTCGAAGTTGACGTCACCCGTGTAGAAGATCTTTTTCCCGCGCGATTCAATCATCACGCCGACTGAACCGAGAATATGGCCGGCATCATAGAAGGTCGCCTGCATCTCGCCATCAGGATCGAGTTCGAATCGCCTTTCGAGACCAGGGGTCACCATCCACTCCTTGAGTTGATCGATGTCGCCGTGATCAAAGAGTGGATATTCGACAATGCCCAGCTCACCTCGCTTGGAGCTCATGACGTTGACCGAATTGTGGAGCATCGCGCAAACCAGCTCCGAGGTGGGTTCGGAACAGTAAATGCGTGCCCGGTTCTGACGTTCCATCAGCACCGGTAGAGTGCCAACGTGGTCGAGGTGAGAGTGAGTAATCACCACCCCATCCACAGTCCCGTCATCCAGCCATTCGAAGCGCGGGATGGCGTCTGCACCCTCAGCTTTGGGATGCATGCCGGCATCCAGCACCACTCGCGCCCGCTCCCCCTGCAAGAGGTAGGAATTGGCACCAATCTCGGCATCGCGACAGAGGCTCTTGAAAATCATATGGCAGGCGGGAGGAGTTCCCGAACAGAGAGGCGGATGATGGGTGGCGAGTGGCCAGGTGTCAACGGAGGCTCTGGGAGCCTGCCGTCATCAGTCATGGGTCATCAGACATTGGGTTTTGACGGCGGAGCATCCTGCTGACTGATGACTGTTGACCGCTGACAAGCATTTCGTAGAAATGACCCATGGCATTGGCCGACCGCGATTATTACGGAGAACCTGAGCCGAGGCGCAGCGCTTCCCAGCTGACCCCCATGGTCAAGCTGCTGCTGATCACCAACATCGCGATCTTCATCCTCGACTACATGGTGCTGGCACCGGCGATGAAGTACCCACCAATACTCAACGCAGGCTACTTCAGCATCCAATCCGGCCTGCATCAGCTCAAACTCTGGGAATTCTTCACCTTCCAATTTCTGCACGGTGGCTTTCTCCACATCCTCTTCAATTCTTTTGGCCTCTATTTCTTCGGTCCATGGATGGAGCGCCACCTCGGCTCCCGCAATTTCATCATCTACTACCTCCTCTGCGGTGCCGCCGGCGCAGGTTTCTATACCCTCATCAGCTACATTGGGATCATTGACCTCGAGGTCATCAAGCCGCTCGTGGGCGCTTCCGCCGGCATCTATGGCATTTTCATCGGAGTGGCCATCATTGCCCCCAACCTGCGCGTGCAATTACTGATCCCTCCCATCCCGATGAGCATGCGCACGCTTGCCATCATTCTGATGGTGATTGCCACCGGCATCATTCTTTTGGACCTCAAAAATGCCGGTGGCGAAGCCGGTCACCTCGGTGGAGCCATCCTCGGCTTTCTGCTCATGCGCTTCGTCCCTTGGCTGAAGCGCAAGCCCTCCCTCAGCGTTCATTCCCCCTCTTACAGCAGACGCTTCGAATCCAAATTGAGCCCGCGCAGCGAAGTCCGACTGCGTGACGACGACGAAGTCGATGCTATCCTCGACAAGGTCTCCGCAGAGGGATTCCAGAGTCTCACCGACGAGGAAAAATCCATTCTCAGAAAAGCAGCGGGAGAAAAAGAGCCATGAATGACCAGGAAATGATCGACTGTCCGGAGGACGGCAAACAACTCGAACGGCTACGAGCCATCATGCACCGCCTGCGTGCTCCTGGCGGTTGCCCCTGGGATGCCGAACAGACCCACGAGTCCCTGATCTCCAACCTCATTGAGGAAGCTTACGAAACCGTCGACACCATCCAGCGCGGCGACCACAACCATCTGCAGGAGGAACTCGGCGACCTCTTGTTGCAGGTGGTCTTCCATGCCGAACTGGCGGAAGAGGCCGGACGTTACAATTTGGATGATATTGCTCGCGGCATCAGTGACAAACTGGTCCGCCGTCACCCCCACGTCTACGCCGCCAGCGACGCCGAGGATACCGAAGCCGTGCTGCAGCAATGGGACGCCATCAAGCGCAAGGAGAAGGGTGACGAAAAGGAACCCTATCTCCACGGAGTCGGCAAAGGCCTGCCCGGCATCATCAAGGCTGCCAAGCTCCAGAAAAAGGCCGCCAAGGCGGGCTTCGACTGGCCAGATCAGGCCGGCGTTATCTCCAAGCTTAAGGAGGAGTTGGCCGAACTCGAAGAGGCTCTCGATTCCGGCGATGACCAGCACATCGAAGACGAACTCGGAGATCTGCTATTCTCGGCGGTCAACCTCGCCCGTTTCCGCAAACTCGACCCCGAGGTCATCATGACCCAGGCCAACACCAAGTTTGAAGAACGCTTCGCCAAGATGGAGACCTCACTGGAACAACAAGGCCTCAGCCTTGAAGATGCGAGTCTAGAACAAATGGAAGCGGCCTGGCAGACAGTGAAAGGATAGCTCTGTTTGCTGATAGCCGTAATCCTGTCATGCATCGCCGCTCGTTTCTGAAAACTACTGGGATGGGATCACTGGGTCTGACCAGCGGTCTACTGCATGCTGAGGATTACGAAGGCGAGCTCTTGCCAGTCCCGGAACTCCCCTCCTTTCCTGACCCGGCAACTGGACCTAAAGACCGAAAGTCGTGGAGCCTCGCAATCATCCCCGACACTCAGAACTACACCAAAATCGGTGAGAATCAGGCCAACTTCCATATAATCACCGAATGGCTGCGGGATCATACCAAGGTATGGAATTTGCAGGCCGTACTCCACGAAGGAGATCTGGTGGAACAAAACGATATCGCTGAAGGTGGCGGCAAAGGCGGGGGCGACCAGCACTCGGAATCGCAATGGGACTGCGCCCAAAAGGCCATGTCCAAGCTCTATGGCGTGGTTCCGACCATTCTTGCCACTGGCAACCACGATTACGGTCCGCGTAACGCCGAAAATCGCGAAACTCGCTTCAATAACCACTTCGGCCTGACCGATAATCCGCTCACCTGCGACGGCAAAGGGGGCGGTATCTGGCGCGAATCTGGTGTCAATGCCTTCGGCTCCAAAACTCTCGAGAACGCTGCCTACGAAATCCAGGCACCCGATGGCCGAAACCTCCTCGTCCTTTCCTTGGAATGGGGACCCCGCCGCGAAGCCGTCGCCTGGGCCAAGACCCTCCTCGAGAAAAAGCGTTACCAAAATCATCTCGGCATTCTGCTGACGCACAATTTCCTGATGCCCAACAATCAGCGAGACTTTGATGACGAGCGCAACGCCAACCCCCACCACTACCCAACCGGAGCAGATGGCAACACCCATGATGGTGAGGATCTTTGGCAGAAGCTGGTAAAGCCTTCACGCCAGATTCAACTCGTCCTCAATGGTCATGAGATGGGCCGTCATGTCGGCTACCGCATGGATCCGGGAGCGGGCGGACAAGACGTGCACCAGATGCTCTTCAATGCCCAAGGCCTAGGCAAAGGTTGGAAGAAACAAGGTAATGGTGGTGACGGATGGATACGACTCCTCACCTTCGAGCCCGATGGAACCACTCTCACCGTGCGCACCTTCTCCCCACTCAAGCTCAAGCAAGGTCAGGATCCTTGGCTGAGAAAACCCGGATGTTGTTTCAGCCTGCAACTGAAAGGGCCTCAATGAGGCGACCAGGATAAGAAACCCCCGCTGCCACCCGGCACTTGCCATCCCTTAAGGACAAGCACCAGGCACAGCGGGGGAAGGGGGAATGCCATCAGCAATCCTGAACACACAAATCAGGGTCTCTTGGAATTCCGGAAACTGGATTGGGGTTTGGGTGAACGCCCACGGTCATCCTCCCGCGCAACGAGGAACACGTTATCGGACAGTTCATCACCAATGTCGGTATTGCGGCGGATGATCACACTCAGAGTCTGCTTCTCAACGAGCCGCACGAGATCATCAGGCAGGTGGTTGCGGTAGTAGAAGCGGTCCCCATCGCGCAGTCGGGTGAATTGATCTCCGATCACCTTCTGCAACATGGGACCGACCATGGCGCCACGAACATGAGGCTCGCATAGACCCCCGACCCAAATATCGATCTGGTCGACGTCTTGATAGCCTTCCTCAAGGGCCTCCCAGACCTCGCGATCCCGATTGATGTGACGAAAGCGCTCGGGCACCTTGAGTCCGAGCTGCCGGCAGGCACTCGCAAAACCGGGAAGACCATGGTCACGGCCACGCTGGATGTTGAGTGAGGCCAGGTCGAAGCCACCCGATCCCGGCGGCCCAAATAGGAAGTTACGAACCTCATCCACCAAGTGGCGGTCCAACTCCTGGCAACGCTGCGCAGCAAGACCCCTCAGGATGCTCTCAATGCCGTTGTCTTCGATCTCATTGGGGCGGAAGAAGGCATCAGCAAGGGCGATGTGCCCTTCGGGCGCTTCCGCTCCATCGGCCTCCGTCCGAATCAGCGTGGGAGAGAGCAGACTATGGCCAAGACGATATGACGCGGTGGCAAAAATGTTGGAGATCCCAGGATTCACCCGCGAATTGTATCCTCGGTAACGGGGAATGGTATCGCGACCGATCAACACCGGCAGGAACTCACGGTAGGTGATGGCTTGCATCTCGGCAGACACGATCATCCGCGCATACTGATAAATATCCTCATCCGTGGCGTTCGGATTGATTTGGGCATACTCAGCGGCCCAATGATTGTGTTCACGGACGAACAGGGTGTGCATGGCCAGCAGACCAATCTGCTCATTGGCGCGCACATCTCCGGCAAGGAAGAGATTTCCTCCGGTGCCACCGGCATTGTCCAAACCCTCGGTGTTGTAGGGCAGGAGGTCACCCACCGGGCTGACGGTGATCTTGAGTCGACCGGTGCCATCATTCATGCGCAGTGCCTTTGCCCGCTCTTCCGTTGAACCGTAGACGTTGGATGCGTCGATGAAGGCAGTGATCGCATTCACCTGCTGGCGGACACCATCGTGCAGTTCACCGTGCGACCGGTTGAGTGGAATGGTCTGGGTTCCGGTGTTTTGGGGATCGAACCAGGGATCGCCAGACGGCACGGCGACATCGAAGGCCTCAGCCGGATTGGAGGCGGGAGTTTCATCGATGTCGTGATCCAGAAACTGCCCCCACTGCCAGAGGAAATCACTGGCTCCGCGGGCATTGAGTATGGATTGCGACTGAGCGCAGACGGCGTTGCTGACCAAACGAGCACTTGGACGGTCCACGCCGGATGGACTGCCGGAAAAATCAGTATAGGCTGGATGGACGATGCGCAGGAAAGGCTGTTCCGCAGAGCCCCACTCGGGATGGCGCTTGTTGTTTCCATAACCGGTGATGGAACGATAGCCCTTCGGAAATTGGGCTGAGGGTTCGCCCTGACGGCGTTGCGGAGGGCGCTGATCTTGAGGGCGACGCCTCATGGGAATGTCGGCAGCCTCCCGGCCACCATGGGCTGCACCGACGTCGTCGACGTCCTGCACAGGTTTGAGTGGCTGGGCATGCAAGGAGCCCACCATCACGATCAGAGAGACGAAGGCGATGCACTGTGCAACATCGGGTTTTGGGATATTCATGATACAAGGGTGTGTGTGGTTGTAAGGGTGGATCCCGGATGGATCCTTTTCCCGTTGTGGCCACACCCTCCCCCACTGCTGTTAAGCCTTGATGTATTTTCGGGCCTTTTTTGTTAAGATTGCGTAAAGCTCACTTGTTCTTGCCCAAGACCACCTCAAGGCGCAAAACTCGCTCCGCAAAGAAAGGGGCTGTAGCTCAGCCCCGATTTATCGGGGCAGGTTGGTTAGAGCAGCCCCGACATAGTCGGGGTTGGTCGTTCTAATTCATCTTGCTGCTCCCGCCTCAAAATTATACTCAATTCCACAGATTCAAGGGGCTGTAGCTCAGTTGGTTAGAGCAGAGGACTCATAATCCTTTGGTCCAGGGTTCAAGTCCCTGCGGCCCTACTAAATTTGTCCCAAAAAGAGGGCTAGACCTACCCCGACATAGTCGGGATAGGTCGCGAGTTCGAGCAACTCCGGGACCACCATCACACCATGGCCACAGTATACATGTTACAAGGATCGAGTGGTCGCTTTTATATCGGAGCGACTGAAAACCTTCAGCAACGTATCAAGAAACATAATAGCGGCCCGGTTTATTCCACCAAAAGATTGGGCTTACCTCTCCAAATTGCAGGTTCAATTGATGTAGCAAGCATGAGTGAAGCACGATCCATCGAGCGCAAACTCAAGAGCTGGAAAAACCCAAAGAAGGCCTTGGAATACCTCTCCAAGCACTAAGGCAACTTCGCCTGCAATCGGCCGAGCTTATCGATGCCGCCGAGGCGCTTGCCATCCGCAAAGACCTGCAAGCCCTTGCCCTTGCCGTATTTCTTGCCGTCGCGATCCCATAGGATGGTCAGCAGATGGCCGTGATACTTCACGTTCTCCAGCTTGAACCAATCCCACTCCTTCTCCGGCACCAGAGGATTGATGATCAACACATCATCAGCTCGGGGCCAAAAACCGACCAAGCCAGTGATGACCAGATCGCAAAAGGTCGAGTGGTTGTAGTGTTGGCCACGCTCGACGATTTTCTTGCCGGGGTCCTTTGAAGTCTTGGCCATCTCCTTGAGGCGAGCGCGCGCCAGCCATTCTCCGGTTTTCGGATCGAGGTTCTCATCGATCCAGCAGATCTCACTACCATCCTCAAGCTTCAGGCGGTGACTGCTGGAGTAAATCTGCAACTGTTTCAAATAATCCGCCTTGGTGATTACATCCTGCGGATAGTGCTGCAGCACATTGGCCATGGCAGTGAGGGTGATGCTGGTGGCAAAAGGCCAACTCGGGCCATTCCACTGGCACTCATGACCGGTGCGGGCGATCTTGAATCCCGGGTGCCGCTGCTCTGCGGAGGTCGGGCCGAATGGAGCCGCAAACCCTTCAGGGTCAGTGAGTTGCTTCCATGCAACTTGATGACCACCACGCAACTCCGGAATATTGAAATACCAAGGTGTATAGCCATGCAATTCACGCACATCGACCCAGGGCTTACCCTCTCCCATACTCTTACCCAGCCGATGGCGACTGCCCTCCGGCTTATAGGGAATGGTTTTGTAGAAGCGGTGCTCAGGATCCCAAAGCTTCTCTTTGATGAGGTTGCTCAACTTGATGGCCTTGGATCCATATTCTTTCTTCAAATCCCAACGCTGAGCAAAACCCGCAATCAAGGAAATCGCGATCGCATCTCCATACATGTAGCTGTTGATCGTTGGCCGTTTACCACTTCCGCCGACACTAACCTCCATGCCGTCGCGGTCATCGATTTGCCAGAAGAGCCCATCATCGGTGCCTCGTAACTTTTCCCACTCGCGGTAGTTTTCCACCAATGGGTCGAGCAGATCCACGGCGAACTTATGATCACCGGTGACATTGCAGAACTGCAGAATGGAGTCTGCGGCCCAGAAGCTGTACTGCCGGGGCTTCCCTCCCCCACCGAAATAGAACTTCGCGTAATCGGTGAGGATTTGCGGGTCGTGCAGCCAGCGACCTTCACGGAACTGATGGCCGGCCGGACAGTTGATGGTGTTGTGTTTGCGCGCCCATGGCACCTCCGGCAGGAACTCGGTGATCACGTAGCCATCGGGTGTCTTGCGGATGTGTTTGCGGTAGGTCCACCAGCGGAAGTAGTAGGTCCGCACCAGTTCCTGATCCGGGCAGTCGAAGCGCGGAACATTCTTCTCGAGAAACTCGAGCGCCTTCTCATTGGGAATCCAACCGCTCAGCGTGCCGGGCACCTTCTCATCGATGGCATTGAACTCCACCACCCAGTCCTTGAGCGGCTTCTCCGCCATAGAAGAAGCCGTGAGTACCAGAAAGATAAATGAAGAGCGGAGCATCAGGCTCGCAGCTTATAGCTTATAAAATTCTTCCCAACCCTTGCGCGGTGCCGGATCGAGGAGTGCTTGGGCGGCATCGTTGCCTTTGATGGTCTTCGTCTTGGGATCGAAGGTAAGGTCGGCTCCGAGGCGCTGAGCGATGATGCCGAGGTTGAAGACCTGGCAGAGTTCGCCGGACACCTTGAAGGGCGAGCGGGACTCTTCCTCGCCTTTGCAGGCCAGCAGGAAGTTGGCGTAGTGATTGGAGTTTTTGCCTTCGATCTTGGGAAGGTTGCCGCGCATCTCCATGAACTTCTCACGGGGAAGGATGCTCAGGGGCGAACCGTGGCTGCCTCCTTGGAAGACGAGGTCTTTACCATCCTTGCCCTTGCCGTAAATCAGCTTACCGGGGCGGTTGACCTTCACCTCACCGAGTTCTTCGGGAGTCTTGGGGTAGTTACCCTTGCCGTCGTACCAAGTAACCTTGCAAGCAGGCAGACCTTCGCCACGGGCATCGAAGTTGAAGCGAATGGTCGACGCTTGCGGGAAAACAAGATCATTGGGGCCATCGCGACGCAGTACCTGGACCGTCTGAGGAAGGCCGAGCTGGAGGAAGCGGTGAGCGGTATCGAGAATGTGCGGACCCCAGTCACCGAAGGCGCCACAGCCGTAGTCATACCAGCTGCGCCATTCCTGCGGGTGCAGGCGGCGGCTAAAGGTGTTCACCGGGGAAGTGGCACACCAGGTGTCCCAATCGATGCCGGCGGGCATTTCGTCCTTGGGAAATTCCTTCACGGTGGCACCCCAACCGTGCCAGCGGCGGGGATTGTTCATGTGGGCGTCGACGGCAGTCACGTCCTTGATGATGCCGGCCTCAGTCCAGGACTTGAACTGGAAGTAGTTGGCGCCGGAATGACCCTGATTACCCATCTGGGTGACCACCTTGCTCTTCTCGGCGAGGTCGATGAGGCGCTGGCACTGGCCAAAGGTGTGGGCGAGCGGCTTCTCGACAAAGACGTGCTTGCCGAGCGACATCGCGAGCATGGCGACGGCGAAATGGGAGTGATCGGGAGTGGCGACGAGTACGGCGTCGATCTGATCGGCCATCTTGTCGAACATCACGCGGAAGTCGGTGAACTGCTTGGCATTGGGATGGGCCTTGATGCTGCCCTGGGTGTGCTTGCCCTTGAGGTCGATATCGCATAGGGCGACCACTTCACAGTGACCGGACTTGACCAGGTTTTGTAGGTCTCCACCGCCTTGGTTGCCGATGCCAACGGCTGCCAGCCGGACCTTCTCGTTCGCAGACACGGTTTGTGCGCGGCTGCGGGTGCCCATCACCAGCGAGGCTGGCAGGATGGTGAAAGCACTGGCTACGGCCGAGCGCTTGAGGAAATCACGACGGGTGGTTTGGGGACGTTCACTCATGGTTGAGAAAACGTAGGGCAGCTCCGGAATGCTGCAAGAAAATCCATTCTAAGGGCCTGCGGAGCACTAGAAGGGGTCGTCGTCCTCCCAATCCTCGCCCACCTGCCACTCTTCAACCAATTCCTTGGGACATTCATCGAGGAACTGCGAGGGGCGGCAGTAGTAGTCGCCGCTGTAGGACTTGGGATTGCTCATGGGGTAGCTGAGATACAGTTCGTCCTTGGCCCGAGTGAGTGCGACGTAGAACAGGCGTCGTTCCTCCTCAAGGGCTTGCGGATCCCCGCTCTCCAGAATCCTTCCGCCCGGAAACTGGCCCTGCGCCAGCCACACCACGAACACCGCCTTCCACTCCAGACCCTTGGCTTGGTGGATGGAGGAAAGGATGAGCTTGTCGGCATCCTCGGGATCTTGATCGCCGGCCTCGGGACCTCCGTCCACCGAACTCATGAGCGAAAGCTGGGCGAGGAAATCGAGGATATCCTCGAAGTTGCCGCCATACTCGGAGAGTTGCTCAATATCGGCACGCCGACTCTCGGCGTTGTCGAAGGCAGCAGCTAGGTAGTCGGCATACACCCCTTCGAGGATTGAGAAGATCATGTCAGCAGGTTGGGCGTATTCCCCATCCGGGCTAAGTTCATCGAGCGTGTAGCAGAGTTGTTCCCAATGCTTCTGAGTCTTGGCGAGCACCTTGAAGGGCAGCAGCACCTCGGACCATTGCGGCAGTTGATCGCAATCGGCCCAGCCACTCGCCAACCAGGCGTGCCATAGACGAGCGGCAGTCGCCGGACCACAGCCGGGAAGCAGACCGACCATGCGCAGGAAGCTCACCTCGTCACGGCGGTTGACCACGAAACGCATGAAGGCTGACACATCCTTGATGTGCGCCTGCTCGAAAAAGCGCAGGCCACTGGTGATGGTGTAGGGCACGCCTCGTGAGGTCAGCTCCATCTGAATTTCCAGACTCTGAAAATGAGCGCGATAGAGAATGGCCATCTCCTCGAGCAGAATGCCCTCATCCCGCAATTCCATAATACGCTGGGCTACAAAGGATGCCTGAGTCTGCGGGTCCGGCAGGGGCACCAGTGCTGGCTTGGCCCCGGCTGCCTCCCGGTCAGCTCGGAGATTCTTTTCAATACGGTCGATGTTGCCGCTGATCGCAACGTTGGAGAGATCGAGGATCTCGGGCACGCTGCGGTAGTTGGTCTCGATGGTGAAGCGCTTGGCCTTGGGGTAGCGTTCTTCAAAGCCGAGGATGAGGGACATGTCCGCACCGCGCCAGGAGTAGATGGACTGCGCATCGTCGCCCACTGCCATGAGGCTATTCCCCTCCCCCGTCAGCAGGTCGATCATCTCGGCCTGCACGAGGTTGGTGTCCTGATACTCATCGACCAAGATGTGATTGAAGCGACCTCGGTAGAGTTCGAGCAGATCGGGGAAGTCCTTGAAGAGTTTGACCGTCAATACCAGCAGGTCGTCGAAGTCCATCGAGTTGGTGTCCTGCTTGCGCTTCACATAGCCTTCGTGAACCTTTTCGATCTGCTCAGCCCAGTCGTAGAGATGGTCGTAGCGCTCCGCCATTACCTCCTGCAGCGACTGCCGCGTGTTCTCCATCAGCGAGAACAGCGAGGCCAGCACATCCGGCTTGGGAAAGCGGCGCTGACTGGTGTCGATGTCGCATTCCTTGATCAAAGTCTTGAGCATCGCCTTCTGATCATCGCGATCCATAATCGAAAACGAACGGGTATAGCCCATATCTTCGGCGTGTTTGCGCAGGATGCGCGCACCAATGGAGTGGAAGGTGCCGGCCCATAGCGCCGAGATGTCACTGGGCACCAGATCCTTCACCCGTTCAGTCATCTCGCGTGCCGCCTTATTGGTGAAGGTCAGCAACAGGATCTCGCGGGCATCCACGCCCTTGTCCAGAAGCCAAGCCACACGATACGTCAGCGTGCGGGTCTTACCGGAGCCGGCACCAGCGATGACCAGCACATGGCCCGGTGGTGAGCTGACCGCCTGATACTGCTCGTCGTTGAGCTCAGCCTGATAATCGATGCCACTCTTTGGACCTGAGCGCTCAGGTCGCGAACTGTGGAGCTTGTATTGGCGAGCCATACTTGAGGGAGCTTGGCATCGGCTCAGCCTGGCCGCAACTCACGAAGCGGGCCGGGTGGAGCATCAATCGATATCCTCACGGGTCTTCTCACCGCGATCGATGGCCCGGGCATGCGCCATGAAGTCCTTGAGGCTTTCGCGCACCTTGGGCAGCAGGAAGAACATGCCGATAAGGTTGGGAACCACCATAGCAAAGAGGAAGGCATCACCAATGTTGACCGCCGAACCACTGCCGAGAATCGCACCAAGCACCACCACCAGACAGAAGACGAGCTTGTAGCTGATCACCACCGGTTTCTTGTATTCGCCACCGCAGAGGAATAGCAGTGCCTGTTCGCCGTAGTAGCCCCAGCTGAGCATGGTGGAAAAGGCAAAGAGAACGACCGCGAGCGTCAACAGGTAGGGAAACCAGTCGCCGATCCCGATGGCAAAGGCCTCGGAGGTCTTGGTGATGTCCATCTGCTTGCTCAACACGCCCGCATCGAGAGGTAGCCAGACTGCAAGCAGCACGGCATCGTCTCCCCTACCAAAGTGCCGATCCACTCCATCGGATTCGAGTTTGTCGGAAACCACCTGCTTGATGTCAGCCCCGAGATTGGAAAGCAATTCGACAGTCTCCTCATTGGCGTAGACCATCCCCCATTCGTCTTCCCGTTCGTCCTTGCGCGGGCTGCCGATGATGCGGACCGGCGTATCTCCTGGAAGCATGAACTGCTCGGCATTTTCCTCCATGAAAGCGGCAAAGTTGAATTTGCTGCGTTTGTCTTCCGACATACTTTTCATGGCCTTGTCATGTGCGGACTCTGCAGATTGGAGTGCATCCACCTGGGCAATGTAAACGGGAGCGAATTGATCGGCATGCACGCGTGCATCCACTTTCCACTCACCAGTGACCACAATCACGAGGGCGGTCATGGTACAGACGACCACGGTATCCACCAATGGCTCGAGCAGAGCCACCACGCCCTCGGACGCAGGCTTGTCGGTTTTTACTGCACTGTGGGCGATTGGAGCTGAACCAATACCGGCTTCGTTGGAGAATGCGGCACGTTTCACCCCTTGAATCAAGGCGCCGACTAGACCACCGACCACGGCCGTTGGGTTCATGGCATGAGCAATAATCTCGACCACGGCACCAGGCAGCTTGCCGAGATTCATCATGAGGATGATCAGGCTCGCCAGGACATACATGATGCACATGAAGGGCACTAGAACCGCGGTCACCTTGCCGATGGACTTGATGCCTCCGAGAATCACCGAACCGACGAGCCCGGCCAGGATGATACCGAAAGTCAGACTGCCCGCATCCGAAACAATGAATTGGGAAGCTCCGCCCTGTCCTCCTTCGAACTGCTTGGAGAAAAGGGAATAGGCCTGATTCGCCTGAAATAGGTTGCCGGCACCCAAGGCTCCACCAATGGCTGCAATGCAGAAGAAGATGGCCAGAGCGCAGCCGAGCCCCTTGAAGAATTTCTTGGCTCCACCCTCTTTACCATCCGGCAAACCGCGGGCCAGATAGTACATCGCGCCACCATGGGCCTTACCCAGCTTGTCGATCTTGCGGTAGCGGACACCGAGGGTGCACTCGGTGAATTTCGTGGCCATGCCACAGATGCCGAGGATGATCATCCATAAGGTGGCCCCGGGACCTCCGATTCCGATCGCAATCGCGACACCAGCAATATTGCCCAGCCCCACCGTCGCCGAGAGCGCCGAACTGAGGGCCTGGAAATGGCTGATTTCACCTGGGGCATCCGGTCGGGTGTATTTACCCCGAACGGTCCGGATCGCGAGCCCCATGCCGCGGAGGTTGATGAATCCGAACCAGAAAGTCAGGAACAGCGAGGTGCCAGCGAGCAGGATCAACACCACTGGCACCGTTCCTATGACCTCAAATTTTGGACCCCAAAAAATGATACCGAACAACCACTCCGTCAGATCATCGATCGGGCTGTTGAGGGCGTCGGTCAGTTCATCCGCCCAGGAAGACTCGACCTTCTCAGCGGGAGGCTCGGGCGTCTCGTCCTCGGCCAAGGCCACGGGAGCAGCCACCACCATCAACAGTCCAAACAGGGCGAGAATCAGTTTCCTGAGCATGGCCGAAACCCTGCCTAGCAAGCCCCGGATCGGCAAGCCTCAATGCCGGGCAGTAAGGCCTCTCATTCCAAAGCCGGCCCCATTTTCCAATATTCGGGAGACTTAGATGCGCTATCATCACCCCTCAAGTCATCATGGAAGCTCTCGAACTCCTCTTCTGGATCATCACCATCGTTCTCAACTGGCGCATGTTCATCTGTGTCGCCGTGGCCGGAACGAGCGGGTTCATCCTAATCCATCACTTCGGCGGCAACCCATGGACTTGGACAACTTTCTCCGTGCTGATCATCGTCAGCGCCATCATCGGCTATCTGTGGGAGAAGCAAGCCGACTGAAACCGAGATCAATCATCCTCGTGAACCGGTTGACCGGTCTCAAAGCGCATCAGGTCGGCAATGAAGGTCAGTGGCACGTCGCCGGTTTCACCATTCCGGTTCTTGGCCAGCACGAGGTTTGCACGACCGGCCAAGGCCTCGCGTTCTTCGTCATCCTCGGCGTAATAGGCCGAGCGATAAAGCAGACCCACCAAGTCAGCGTCCTGCTCGATCGACCCGGATTCACGCAGGTCCGACATGCGCGGCACACCCAAGCTCTTGCCGGTACGACCTTCAGGACCCCGGTTGAGCTGAGCGAGAATGAGGATGGGCACACCCAATTCCTTGGCGAGCCCCTTAATGCCGGCGGAGATTTCAGCGATCTCACGTTCGCGTGAATTTTCGGCCTGCTTGGTTCGGGACTTCATCAACTGCAGGTAGTCGATTGCGATGAACTTGAGATCCTCGTCCTTCTTCTTGCGGCGTGCCTTAGCCCGCATCTCGTTGATGGTGATGCCCGGGGTATCGTCGATGAACATCTTGCAGTCCATGATCTCGGCAACCGCACGTTGAATCTTCTGCAACTCTCCCTTGTTGGGTTTGTAGCCACGCGAAAGTTGACTGAGAGCGAAGCGGGCACGCGAGAAGACCAGACGCTGCACCAACTGCATCGCGCTCATTTCACAGGAGAACACCATGGTCGGCAGTCCCTGATCCAAACAAACGTGCTCGACGATATTCATCATCAAGGAGGTCTTACCCATCGACGGACGAGCGGCGACAACGAACATTTCACCCGGCTTCATGCCACTGCTCTTGCGGTCCAGTTCCTCGAAGCCGGTGGAAATGCCCTGAGCTCCCTTCTCGCCGGCAATCAACTGCTCGAACTGCTCAATAACCTCTTCGACCGTCTGCTTGATGGTCGGTGCTTTATTGGTTTCTGAACCCTCTCGGATGGCGAGGATCTTGGCTTCCACCGTATCGAGTAGCCCGGCCACCTCATCCGGTTGATCGTAGGCCTGGGCAATCGCTTCGTTGGCGTTCTGAATGATGGAACGCAGCACGAACTTGTCCTTCACGTGCTCCAGGTGATGACGGAAGTGCCCAGGGCTAGGCGCGTAGGTGTAGAGATCAGTCAGCGCGGACGGACCTCCCACTCGATCGAGTAAACCGCGGTCGAGTAGGCGCTGCACCAACGATACCAGTTCGATTTCCGCACCCTGCTCAAACAAGCCGACGAGGAAGTCATAGAGCGTGGCGTGCGCCGGCAGGTAGAAATGCTCCTTGGTCAGCTTCTCCTCGATCGCTGTGCCGATCCATTCCTGCGGTTCCTGCAGCATGGAGGAAAGCAGACTCTTCTCAGGTCCCAAGGCATGCGGGAGGGCACGAGTCACATCATCACCCTGTAAAGCACCTCCCTGAAGTTGGGGTTGATCCGTAGAAGAGCCGGTCGATGTCGTTTGAGTGTCCTGAGCCATGGGAGAGGCCCACGATGCTCAGCCGCTCTCTCAGGGTCAATCTCCGGCAAGCGAGCGGCGTAAAATCGATGTGAATAAGTGTGCGTATGTGGATAAGTCGGGCATGAAATGAGCTCATTTGTGAACAAGCCGTGAAAAGCCTGTGGACAAGCTGTGGATGGATTGGGGATAAGTTCCACAACCCATCACATCTTCATGCGAGCTCTCCTTCAACGCGTCAGCCAGGCATCGGTCACCATTGATGGCCAGATCGAATCCGAAATCGGGCCCGGTTTGCTTGTTTTACTGGGCATTGAGGAAGCCGACGGTCGGGAAGACATCGACTGGCTGATTCAGAAGGTCACCAAAATGCGGATCTTCGGCGACGCCGAGGGCAAGATGAACTGCTCACTCATGGACGTGGCTGGCGAGGCCATGGTCGTCAGCCAGTTCACCCTCCACGCCAACACCCGCAAGGGCAACCGGCCATCCTTCATCCGAGCCGCCTCTCCGGACCATTCCAAGCCGCTCTATGAAGAATTTTGCTCTGCCATGGAGAAAGAAATGGGCCGATCTGTGGGCCGTGGAGTCTTCGGCGCAGACATGCAGGTGGCCCTCACCAATGACGGTCCGGTCACCATCTGGATCGACAGCAAAAATCGCGAGTAAAACCCGCTGAAAACAGGAGCATTCTCTTGCATGCGGAGCCCCAGACGCCTAGCCTCGCGCGCCGTGCCCAAACCAGCCATTCTCGCCCTCGAAGACGGACGCTGTTTCGAAGGAACAGCATTCGGAGCCACCGGAACCACCACCGGTGAAATCTGTTTCAACACCTCCATGACCGGATATCAGGAGGTCATCACCGATCCCTCTTACCGAGGCCAGATCGTGACCATGACCTACCCGCAAATCGGCAACTATGGAATCAACGACGAGGACAACGAATCCGCCGGCCCACACATCCGCGCGTTTGTCATCGGCGAACTCTGCGAGACCCCCTCCAACTGGCGCTCAACCAAATCGCTTTCCGATTGGCTCGCCGAACACAATATCCTCGGCATCGAAGGCATCGACACCCGCGCGCTAACCAAGCACCTGCGCTCACTCGGCGCCATGCGCGCTTGTGTCACCACCGAACTGAGCGCCGAAGAAGCCATCGCCGCCGCCAAGGACTCCCCTTCGATGGAAGGCATGGACTACGTCAAGGAAGTCTCCACCGATAACGCCTACGCTTGGGATCAGGAGAGTCGCAAATGGGTGCTGCCCAACCAACTCACTGGTGTCACTGGCCCCTATGAAGAACTACCGCCGGTAAAATACCGCATCGTCGCCTACGACTTCGGCATCAAATACAACATCCTGCGCTGCCTCCGCCAACAGGGCTTCGAAGTCGAGGTCGTCCCCTCCACCACTCCCGCTTCCGAGGTACTGGCCAAGGACATCGACGGCATCTTCCTCTCCAACGGCCCCGGCGATCCGGCGGCTCTGGATTACATCCATGCCGAGCTCAAGCAACTCATCGGCAAGAAGCCGATTTTCGGCATCTGTCTGGGCAACCAGCTTCTTGGTCACGTCTTCGGTGGCAAGACCTTCAAACTGAAGTTCGGCCACCG
>CAZIPY010000079.1:0-2187 GCA_964541125.1 uncultured Luteolibacter sp.
AGGTCACCCGACTTGGTGCGGCGCACGACTTCCTGATAGTAGAATTTCGCTGAGGAAAGGTCGCCCTTCTTCTCATAGAACTCGGCGATGTCGTAGGTGTTCTGGACATCCCGGCCGCCGATGTTCGAGATCAATTGACGGGCTTCGCCATTGCGGCTGTGGCCGGGAAACTGGCTGAGATAGTCCTCAAAGGCTTCCTTGGCGCGGGAGAGGTTGGCTTGATCCTGATTGCCTTCCTCCGCTTCCTGCAGGAGGATCTTTCCGACTTGGAATTGCGCTTCCGGAGCCTGTGAGGAGGAAGGGTAGTTGACCACGACCGAACGGTAGGCGGCGATTGCCTTCGAGGGTTCACCCTGTTCGGCGTAGATGTCACCGATCTTGTAGGAGGCGCGGGCGGCCAGTGGTGAGCGGGGCGCGTTCTTGGCTAGCGAGGAGAGCATTCCGACCACCTTGTCGGTCGAAAGGCCAGACTTGAGGCCGAAGAAGCTGTTCTTGATGTCGCCGTCGGCCGCGGAGAAGGCGATCTCGGTCTGGCGGTCGAGGGCCTTTTTGTAGTAGCCGCTGCCTTGCTTCTTGCTCAGGAGGTCCTGATAAGCGTTGAAGGCTTTGAGGTGCTCGCCGGATTGCTCCAGCAACTGGGCCTGGCGATAGCGTGCCTCGCCCGCGTTGCTGGCGAACGGCACCTCTGTGGCCAACTCGTCGTAGAGCCCGATCGCCTTCTTGGTTTTGCCGCGCTGCTCGGCGTCCTGGGCGGCATTGAACAAAGCCTCGGCCCGCGAGGTGTCGTTGGAAACGGTGCCGACCATCTGGGGGAGATCGGAATCGCTTCCGCAGCTCGCAAAGAGGAGGACGGCCGGGAGGGCGATCAGAAGGTGTCGCATGGCCGAGACGCTAAGCGGATGAAGGTGGGGGCGTGAAGGCAAAATCGGGCTTTTCCTGTTCAGGCCTGACCGAGCTCAACCGAGCGTTGGGTGGCGGCGGTGACGGCCTCAATGAGGGCCGAGCGGAGCCCGGCCTGTTCAAGGGCGGCGATCCCGGCGATGGTGGTGCCGCCCGGTGAAGCAACCTGATCCTTGAGCTGACCGGGATGGAGGCCGGTTTCGGCAACCATTTTGGAAGCTCCGCGGAGGGTCTGGGTGGCCAGTTCGAGTGCTTGGGCACGGGGGAGACCCGCTCGGACACCGCCATCGGCGAGGGCCTCGATGATCATGAAGATGAAGGCAGGGCCGCTGCCCGACAGCCCGGTCACGGCATCCAGTTGAGGCTCGGGGACCTCGATGGCCAGACCGACCGAACCAAGCAGGCTCCGTGCGAACTTGGCGTCCGCCTCCGTCGCAGCGCTGCCGATGGAGAATCCGCTGGCTCCTTCTCCGACCAAGGCAGGGGTATTCGGCATGCAGCGAATGACCCGGCACTGCGGTGGCGCGTGATCCTCCAGCCATTGGATGGAAAGTCCGGCGGCAATGGAAATGATGAGGCTGGCGTGATCGCTGGGAAGGGCAGCGAGGGCGGCAGCTGCCTGGTGGGGCTTGGTGCAGAGGAGAATGGCCTGACGGTCGGCGAGGGCCGCGACGTCATCCGTCGTCTCCGCACCAGTGGCTGCCCGGAAACTCTCGGCGGCTCCGGGATGGGGGTCGAAGCCCACGATCTGAGTGGACTCGACGGCTTTCGAGTGAATCGCTCCGGCCACCAAGGCGGTTCCCATTTTGCCACAACCAATGACTCCGATGTCCATGGCGTGGAGTCTAACCTGTCGTCTGGGGCGTGCGAGCGTTCATTTTGCTTGGTGGGAGGGCTGTGGGTTCGCATCGTCACGCCCATGCGACTCTGGCTGTTTCTGCTGATCCTTCCCCAGATCCTTGGGGCGGACGACCCACCGCCGACGGCGGAAGGCAACAAAGAGGAAGTGGTGCTGCCGGCGGCTTCGGCGGTGGTTTCCGAATTGGTGGCCAAGCTTCCGGCTCCCCTCACGCCTGCGGTGCCGAAAGGGGTCACCATGGCGGTGACGGCAAACAGCGAGACCGCCCAGCGCTCGGTGCGGAATGGCATGCTCTGCCTTCACACCGGCTGGGATTTCGAGGCCTACCGACACTTTTCCTCGGCCTTGGCGGAGGATCCCGATTGCCTCATGGCTCATTGGGGCGTGGGTCTCGCCCTTCTCCATGGAAGCGAAGATCTGGCCAAGCA
>CAZIPY010000080.1:0-5571 GCA_964541125.1 uncultured Luteolibacter sp.
GCAGCGGCTGCGGCCTTCTTCTTCACGGAGGGCTTCTTGACGATGCCTTCGAGCTTCGCCTTTTCCTTCTGGCGCTTCTTGTAGAGGGCGCGACGGCGGCGTTTGATGACTTTTCTGTGTTGTTGTCCCATAGTGGTAGGCCCTTTGGCTAGGGCTTCCCTAGACTGCGTTCAAGAGGAAATCACCGATTTCGGGGAATTCTCTCTCTCCTTTCGGATTCGACAAAGCCTCCGGCTCTGAGCAGATTTCCCGCCCATGGCAGGCCTGATCATCCAACCCCGCGCTCGAATCTTCCACGGCCATGAATGGGTCTACAGCTCCGAGGTGAAAAAGACCTTCGGTAATCCGGAGCCCGGAGATGTCGTAACTTTGAAGGATTTCAGGGACCGCCCGCTTGGTTCAGCCATCTACAATCCTCATTCTCAGATCGTCGCCCGCCGCTTTTCCCGCCGGAAGCAGGATCTGGATCGTGATTTTTTCATCCGGAGAATCACGCAGGCCATAGACCATCGCCGTCAGGCAGGCATCTCCCCCACCCTCGCTCGCATCGTCTGGAGTGAATCCGATGGCGTCCCGGGTCTCATCGTGGATGCCTATGGTGATCACCTCGTCGTCCAGACGCTTACCTTGGCGATGGATCAGCGCCGCGAACTTATCCGCGATGCCCTGGTGGAAATCCTCAAGCCCGCTTCCATTGTCCTTCGAAACGATTCGCCATTTCGTAAGGCCGAGGGACTCGAGCCAGGCATCGATATGCTGCTGGGTGACAATCCCGGACCGTTCCTCGTGACCGCGAACGATATCGAATACGAGGTCGACCTCTTCGACGGCCAAAAGACCGGACTCTACCTCGACCAACTCCAATCACATGCTGAGGTCGCCCAACTAGCCAAGGGCAAGAGAGTCCTCGATTGCTTCACCAACCAAGGCGGCTTTGCTCTGGCATGCGCAAAGGCAGGCGCCACCAGTGTGACCGCAGTCGATATCTCCGGAACTGCATGTGAGGCCGCCCGTGAGAACGCCAAACGCAATGGGCTGGAAATCGAAGTCATCGAACACAACGTCTTCGACTTCCTCAATCACGCCGAAGCCAGCTACGATCTGATCATCCTCGATCCACCGAGCTTCACCCGCAACAAGAAGACTCTCAATGACGCCATGCGTGGCTATAAGGAGATCCACCTACGCGCCCTCAAACTGTTGGACAAAGGGGGCATCCTCTCGACCTTCTGTTGCTCTCACCACGCCAGCCGTGAACTCTTTCTCCAAAACCTCGGATCCGCATCTGTGGATGCCAAGAAAACCCTGCGTATGATCTCTGAACACGGGCAACGCGCCGACCATCCCATCATCGTCACACTTCCCGAAACCAGTTACCTCAAGGGCTTCACCGCTGAAGTCACCCCCAGCAGATAAATTTTCCCATGAGTCCAGAAACCATCAGCCGTTGGCTACAAAGCCTCAAGTTGCAGACCGAGTGGGCCGACTTTCTCGGCGTGACCGGATCCATCATCATCGTCTTCGTCCTGGCCATTATCGCGAACTATGCGGCCAAGGCCTTTATCCGCCACGTTGTGCATCCGCTCATCAAGAAGAGCTCAACCACTCTCGACGACAAGCTGATCGAGCACAACGTCATCATCCGCGCCTCGCATTTGGTGCCGGCGGCGGTGATCCACGCGCTATCCATCATTCTCTTCGATGATCATACCACCGTGCGCCAAGTCGCAGCCCTCTCGGTAAACGTCTACCTGATTATCTGCGTACTGATGATCATCGATGCAGCAATCAACTTCGCACGTGCCACCTGGGAAGCGAGTAAACTGGGTGTTCGCTTCCCGGCGAAGAGCTTCAGCCAAGCGGCCAAATTGGTCATCAACCTCATCGGCACCATCTTCATCCTGGCCAACATTCTTGGTAAATCGCCGTTGGTCTTGTTCTCGGGCCTGGGAGCGGTCACTGCCATCCTCTTGTTGGTCTTCAAGGACGCCATTCTTGGCCTCGTGGCCGGTTTTCAACTCTCCCTTAACAACATGGTCATGGTCGGCGACTGGATCGAGATGCCCTGCCGTGGCGCCGATGGTGATGTGATCGATGTCTCACTCACTACCGTGAAAGTTCAGAACTGGGACAAGACCATCACCACCATTCCAACCTATTCCCTGATCAGTGACTCCTTCAAGAACTGGCGTGGCATGAGCGAGTCAGGTGGCCGACGCATCAAACGCGCGCTGAACATCGACATGCGGACCATCCGCTTCGCTGATGAAAAGTTGCTCGAGACCTTCCAGGGTATTCGCATCCTAAAGCCCTACCTCGAGACCAAACTGGAGGATATCCGCAAGCACAACGAAGACGTGCCCAACGACATTAGCGAGCTGATCAACGGACGCCGCCTGACCAACATCGGCACCTTCCGCGCCTACTGCGTGGCCTACCTCAAGAACCACAGCAAAATCCACAAGGACATGACCCTGCTGGTGCGCCAACTCGCGCCCACCCCTCAGGGCCTACCTATCGAGATCTACGTGTTCTCCAATGACACTGCCTGGGTCAGCTTCGAGGATATCCAAGGCGACATCTTCGATCACTTCTTCTCAGTCCTGCCTGAGTTCGGCCTCTCGACCTACCAGGTACCGAGTGGCGCCGACCTAGCAAATTGGAGATTGAATATTGAAAATTGAATATTGGCAGCTGTGCACTTCACTTTCCCGAGCACCCCACCACTGCTGAAATTCGCCGACCGACAATAATCAATAATCAATCTACAATAATCAATTCAATGACTCGCGAAGACCTCGCTGAAGCCCTCGACCAGATCGCTCTGCTGATGGAGCTGAAGGGTGAGCACCTCTTCAAGATCCGCGCCTACCGCAATGGCGCGGACATTGTCCGGGAATTTGAGGAGGACATCTTGCAACTCGCCAAGGACGGTGAGCTGAAGGGCATCAAGGGCATTGGCGAAGCATTGCAGGACAAACTTCACATCCTCGCCTCAACCGGCAAGCTCCCCTTCCTCGAAGATCTGCGTGCCGAGTTCCCAGAAGGGTTATTCGATCTTTTCGATCTGCAAGGGCTCGGCCCCAAGAAGATCAAGGCCCTCTACGAAGAGCTGAAGATTACCTCTATTCCGGAGCTTCAAGCCGCCTGCAATCAGGACAAAGTCGCGGGACTCAAGGGCTTTGGCAAAAAAACACAGGAAAAGATCCTCGCCTCCATTTCAGTCAAGGAAACCCATGCCGACCGATTTCTTCTGGGAGCGGTCATTCCTGTAGCCGAAGAAATACTCGGCCTCCTTCGCATGCACCCGGAAGTGAGTCGTGTTGCCATTGCAGGTTCCTACCGCCGTGCCAAAGAAACCGTCCACGACCTCGACTTCCTGGTGGAGACCAAGGAAGGCCAACTGGTCTGCGAAGACTTCACTACCATCCCCGAAGTTGAGGAAGTCATCGCCTGTGGCGAGACCAAGGCTTCAGTCCGCCTCAAGAGCGGCTTGCAATGCGATCTACGCGCAGTGTCCACGGAACACTTCCCCTTTGCCCTGATGTATTTCACCGGTTCCAAAGAGCACAATGTGGCGATTCGTTCGCGTGCCCTCAAACAGGGCCTGTCGCTCAATGAGTATGGCTTCAGCCCAGCCAAGGAAGACGACAAGGTGGACATCCCATCCGACCTTCATGAGGAGCGTGACATCTACGCACATCTCGGACTCGCTTACGTTGACCCTGAACTTCGCGAAAACAAGGGCGAGGTCGAAGCTGCTGAAGAAGGTCCCTTGGAGAAGTTGATCGAACTGGAGAATCTCCGCGGCACCTTTCACAACCACACCACCGAATCCGACGGCAAACATACGCTCGAGGAGATGGCTGAAGAAGCCCAGGAGTTGGGTCTCTCCTATCTTGGCATCGCCGACCACTCCAAGCTGCTCGCCTTCGCCAACGGCTTGAATGAGGAGCGCCTCGCGCAACAGGGCGAAGCCATTCGCAAACTGAATGCTGATAACGGGCATTTCCGCCTCTTCCACGGCAGTGAGGTCGACATCCTCAAGGACGGCTCACTTGATTTTGATGACAATACGCTCGCCAGCCTGGATTATGTCGTGGCTTCGGTGCACACCTCCCTGCAGCTAGACGAGGACACCATGACCAAGCGCATCTGCAAGGCCATGGAGAACGAGCACGTCACCATGCTTGGCCATATGACCGGCCGATTATTGCTGCAACGAGCACCTTACGCTGTGGATCACGCCAAGATCATCGATTGTGCCGCCGAAACGCGCACGATCATCGAGCTCAACTGCACACCCAGTCGCCTCGATATGGATTGGCGTTGGTGGCACCGCGCTCGCGATAAAGGTGTGCTCTGCTCCATCAATCCCGACGCCCACTCCACCGGCGGCCTTCACCGACTGGGGATCGGAGTTCGAGTAGCGCGCAAGGGTTGGCTGCGGAAACGGGATGTGCTGAACACAAGAAAAGTTGAAGAAGTGGAAAGCTTCTTCGCCACTCCAAAAGCGCAGCGCTAAACAAAGCGCTGATCAACGCTTTGAACGGAATCCCTACTGCGGCCGTCCAATCGACATCCCCTGATCCAACTTCATGGTCTCGATGCCAAGTTGTGACATCGCCTTGCGGGCAAAACGTTCACCCAGAATGGCCGAGGCATTGCGGCTATAATGGAAGCCATCGCTGTCACGACCCATGCGGATCAAATCATCCGTGTCGACCCAGGCGCCATTAGGATCCTCATCGGCCACTTCCACTTGAGCTTCGCGGACATCACTCACGAAAGCACCGGATGATCCACTCATTCCGGTATCACTGATTCTGCCGATGACAAACTTGAGATTGGGAGACTTCAGGTCGGCCCTCAAACGATCCAGCATTTCCTTGAAATGCTTCTTGTAGTCACTCTGCGATGGAGTTCGTGCATCATTCTCACCATGCATCCAAACCAGGCTGACAGATTCGTAGGAATTACCAACGAGAGACCCTGCCACATCCTCAAGTAGCTTGGGGTAATGATTCGACCAATCCGCCATCAAACCCTGTTTATTGATGCTCAATGCTACGGTACCCGCACCAACCCCTAGAGTCTTGCGGATAGCCTGGGCGAAGTGATTTCTGAGATTGGCCGACATGTTGTGTTGGCCAAAGAGAATAAAGAGATGCTTAGGCTCCTTGGGCTCGGGCTCTGGCACTACAAGCTCACTGAGATTTGGTCCTGGTGCTGATCCGGCACCCACATTGGCTTTGGCTTGGGGTTCGGATTCCTGCTTGTCGCAGGAAATGGAAAACAGGGCGAGGGCAAGCAAGGGTAGGAATTTGAGGGCGTTCATGCAGTCTCCTTTCGGGTTTAAGGGCAAGGGATGAGGCTGAGACGAATTGAATGGAAGGTAATCAATAATATACGCTGATTCAGAGGCCTCAGGCAATCCATTTCTAGGAATTGGATGCCTGATTGGGTTCTCATCATCATGGCGATTCAGGATTTGCCATCAACCATTCCCACTTCCCCCTTGAATAAAGCCCTCCAGTAGGCTTTCCCTTCCCCCGCCATGAGCGAACGCAA
>CAZIPY010000081.1:0-18498 GCA_964541125.1 uncultured Luteolibacter sp.
ACTCCTGACCCTTTGCCCCCAAGGACGAATGGAGTCCCTCCCGCTTTCCCTTGCGAGTAGGCGATACCTGCCTTTTACTCCCCCCATGCACGAGGAAATCAAACTCACTCGCGAAGTCGCCGCCATCCAGATCCCCAGCGGTGACTCCCTGACCCTGCCCGCCGGCACCGCGGTTTTCATCACCCAGCGTCTCGGCGGCACCTACACCGTGGCCACTTCCCAAGGTCTGGCCCGGATTTCCTCGCAGGATGCCGATGCCCTCGGCGTGGACCCCGAAGAGGAAAAGCAGAAGGCCGAGAAGGTCGAGGCGCTCAAGGATGCGCCGCTGGAGGACCAAGTTTGGGCTCAGCTCAAGGAAGTCTATGACCCCGAAATCCCCGTTGATATTGTGAACCTCGGCCTCGTCTATGACTGCTCCCTCGAAAAGCAGGACGACAAGACTGTCGTGCAGGTCAAAATGACCCTCACCGCTCCCGGCTGTGGCATGGGTCCTGTCATTGCCGCTGATGCCCAAGCGAAGATCATGACGATTGACGGCATTGACGAGGCGCATGTGGACCTCGTTTGGGATCCCGCTTGGAATCAGGACATGATCTCAGAAGAGGGCCGCATGAAGTTGGGTATGGTGTAACCCTGTGGGTTCGACTGGCCTTTTGCTAAGGTAGGGACGTCTCTCCGAGACGTCCGTTGTTATGGATACGGAATCCTTGCCCTTAACCTCCTCAAGATCGGCCTGAAGACATACGGACGGTTCGGAGAACCGTCCCTACCCATCCGCCTCCACATAAGCGATGATATTGGGGATGGCCGCTTCGAAAACGGCGGCGACTTTTTCATAAGCAGGCATACCCATGCCGATGGGGTCGGGAACATCCGTGCCATCCCTCTTGTCCTTGATGCCCGAGAACTCACGCAACAGGTAATATTTCTCCTCGTGCTCGGGGAAGTGGGCCATGAGCACGGCGAGATGGCTCTCGGTCATGGCAAACACGTGGCTGACCTCTGCCAGAAGTTCAGCCGTTACTGGTTGGCTTTTAAAACTCTCGATGGAGGCCTCCTTGGCCTTGAGAATGTGTTGGGTTTCGCTGCTCATGGAGCTGCCGGGAAAGGCGGCCACGCCGGCGGATGCCGTGGACATGTCCTCGCGGTCCGCAATGGCCTTGCGCATGAGTCCCTCGGCCATGGGGCTGCGACAGGTGTTGCCGGTGCAGACGAAGAGAACTTTCTTAGCGGACATCGAGACGAAGATGAGGTGGACGAGGAGTGCTGTCAAACTCCTCAAGTTATCCGCCTCTTCTGGCCTCGATTCAGGCCGCCTGATAGCGTCAGGTCATGAACGTATTGATCGACGATCTCAAGGCGGGTGCGGAACTGAGCGAGCATCAAATCAAGGCAGCAGCAGAGCTGTTGCTCGACCTAGAAGCGGATGACTTGGTCAAACAGGAACTCCTCGAAGCGCTGGCCCAGAAAGGCGAAACCCCGGCCGAAATTGCGGGTTTCGTGGAGGCCTTTCTCGAGCACGCCGTCGATCCCCACCTCGGTCTGCTCAATCTCGAAGGCCCGACACTCGACGTCTGTGGCACCGGTGGAGATAAGCTCGACCTCTTCAATGTTTCGACCACCTCCATGTTCGTGGCTGCGGCTGGAGGCGCGGTAGTGGTCAAACACGGCAACCGTGGCATCACCTCCAAGAGTGGGGGAGCAGACGTGCTCGAAGCCCTCGGAGTGAAGATCGATCTGGATGCCGAGGGATTTCGCAATTGCATGGACAAGGCCGGCGTCGGCTTTATGTTCGCGCCCATGTATCACCCGGCCTTCAAAGCGGTGGTGGGGGTGCGTAAGGCGCTTGCCGCGAAAGGTCAGCGTACGATTTTCAATTTGGTCGGCCCGCTCCTCAATCCAGTGCGACCCGACTGCCAGTTGGTCGGCGTGTTTGCCAAGGAATACTGCATGACCTTCGCCGACATTCTCCAACGTCTTGGTCGCCGCAGTGCCTGGGTGGTGCATGGCACAACTGCTGAAGGAGGAGCGGTAGATGAAGTCAGCCTTATGGGTCCGACTCGCATCTGCAAATCTGGCGTGGGTGAAGATACCATCGACGAAGAGGTGAAGCCCAAGGATTTTGATCTGCAGAAGTGCAGCGTGGAGGATCTTAAGGGCGGAGATGCCGAAGCCAACGCGGTCATTCTCAAGGATATCCTGTCCGGTAAGGAGCAAGGACCGAAGCGCGACATGGTCTTGATGAACGCAGGAGCTGCTCTTGCCTGTGCGGGCCTAGCCGACGATATGGGTGAGGGGATTCGTAAGGCGGCTGCCGCGATTGATACCGGTGCCGCTGAAGAGAAGCTCCATCTCCTGCGTGAGGCCTCACAGGGGTAAATTGAGTTTTCTCATGGAATCAGCGACCGCGGAATATATCTTTAATGAGGCCACGATGCGGCGTGGCCGTTATTGGCATTGGTTTAAGAAGCCAATTTTAGTTTGGATTTTTCCAGTGATCGGCCTTTTCGCAGTGGTGCTGGGCTTCTGGCTGAATTCACTTAATTCCCAAAGCATCACCGCATGGATGCTGCCTATATTTGGGACATACGCTATTTTTCGCTACTGGATTATAGGGTTCAGGTTTGAGCACAGGATTCGGGCCAACCCTATGTATGGATATGAATTGAAATGGGTTGTGGATGATACTGGATCAACCAGTATTTTTCCAAAAGGTGAGTCCAAATCGAGTTGGGAGCATTTGTATGCAATCTATGTGACGCCTGACGGTTTCCTGATTTATCCTCAGAAAGAAATTTGGGCATGGATTCCGAAGGCCGCCTTTAAAAGTGAAGAGGAGATTACATTTGTTGAGGAGGTGTTGATGCGACAAGCCGTTGCTAAGAAATTGTGAGTCATGCAGCCCTATCTCCAGTTGCTTCCTTATTTGATGCTCTTCTTGCTGGGTGTGCTCTTCGCTAAACGTTGGTTGGTGACTCCAAAGCTCGACGTAGCCAAGTTTTCAAAAAAGACACGGTGGGTATCTTTGATTCTTTTTTGTTGGTTGGGAATGTTTGTGGCTGGCTTTGCAGCAAGGATCATCGGCTGGTGGCTTTCAGATGGGATTGCCTTCGATGAAGGCGCAGAAATGGCTCACGAGGTCGCACACGATGGGACTGGCGACAATGTCTTCAGTTTGATGTTCGGCTGGTCTCTTGGTTTCATCTGTTGGGGGATTGCGCGAGTGCTGCCCAAATCAAAAGCTGCCCCAAATTGATCAAGTTTTCTTGACAATTCATTGATTTTAAGGGCTTCTCGGTTGGATTTATGGCGAAACGTCGCACATCACCGAACAAGCTTCATCGCATGGAGGCCCGGATCCGGGCGATCCAGGTCGTGACGAAGCTGTTCATGATCACCGCGGCCCTGTCTCTGGGCTTTGTGGTGGTGGCGATGGCATTTCCGGAGCACCGCAAGCTGGAGGAGTTGGAAGAGAAGCTCGCTGAAGCTCGCGAGAACCAGCAGGACATGCATGACGATCGCGATGCGCGTCAGATCGAACTCAAGGCTCTCCGTGAGGATCCGGAATACCTCGAGCTGCATGCCCGCGACCGTCTGGGCTATTACCTTCCTGGTGAGAAGGTGTTGAGGTTTAAGTCTGAATGATCAGCCAATCAGATCCCCAATCGATCCAAAGTCCGGGGAGAAGAGGCGCTTGAAGGTGCGTGCGGCATAGCCGTCCGTCATGCCGGCGAGGAAGTCGCAAATCAGGCGAGCCTTGGCGGCTTCGTCTGGGGCTTCCTCCAGCTCTTTGGCAGTATCGGGTGGTAGTAGTTGGAAGGTCTGGCCGTCGATGGTGCCGGGGGTGACGTAGCGTTGGTAGAAGACGTCCCACATCTGGCGAAGCATGGAGCTGCCCTTGTGCTCGAGCTGCTTGAGTTGGGGAGAGAGGAAGACGACTTCAAAGGCGAGCTTCTTGTAGATGGAGCTCTCGGCCTTCACCTCGGGATCAATCACCAGCTTGTAGCGGTAGCGATTGCTGTGCTCGCTGAGGAAGTTGGTGTCGGTTTCGAGCTTGGTGGCCTTGATGTATTCGCCGATGCGTTTGCCGACGAAGGGATCGACCTTGCCGTTCTGTATGGCCTCGATCAGGCGACCGAGAGGCGAGCCTTCGCTTATGTCCACCTCCTTGGCCGCAGCCCATTGGCGGATGCCCTCAACGTTGAGGAAACCGGCGCGGACACTGTCGGAGAGGTCGTTCAAGGAGTAAGCGGTGTCATCGGCCCAATCCATGACTTGGCATTCGATGGACTTGAAGCTGTCGCGGGCCTTTCCAGGGCTGAGCTCGGCGGGGAAGTCGAGGCTGCCCATGGCCCAGTCCAGATAGTCGTGCTGGGCATCGTAGATGAAATGGTGCTCGGGCGTTTCACCGGTGGCCGTCTTGAGCTCGGTCCACAGGGTTTTGTATTTGAGCACGCCATCGAGGAAGGCACGGGTGGGATCCATGCCGGTGCGCCGGGTCGACCAGATGGTCTCGGTGAGCAGACGCAGAGTCTGAGCATTGCCTTCGAAACCGCCGTGCTCGCGCAGTAAGTAGTTGAGGGTGCGCTCGCCGGCGTGACCAAAGGGGGGATGGCCGAGGTCGTGGCTCAGACAGATGGCCTCAACCAAATCGGGGTCGATGAAGAAGTCGTCTTTGAGAGGGCCGTCCTCGTTGGACTTCAGCCAGTGGCAGATGGCCTTGCCGATTTGGGCTACTTCCAGTGAGTGGGTGAGGCGGGTCCGGTAGAAGTCGTACTCACCACTCCAGAAGACCTGAGTTTTGTTTTGCAGGCGGCGGAAGCCGGGAGTGTGCAGCACGCGGTCGCGGTCGATCTGGAAGGGCGAGCGGTAGTCGCCCTCATTGGCGTAGCCGGAGCGACGCTCGGTGTCGAATTGCCCGTAGAAACCATTCTGCATTGGGGAGATCATGAGTCCCCGGTCACGGCGCCGCAATGCCTCAATACAGGAACTTCGAGCCGAAGAGGATGACCAGGGCAAGGAGGACAAAGATCAGGCCGAGGCCAATCTTGACGCCGAAGGTGTGGCGCTGCTGGAAGTCGATGAGGCGCTTGTTGCTCATGCCCATGACCGCCATCACGAAGATCACGACCAGCGGCAGGATGAAGGCCACGTTGTAGGCGGCGAGCCAGGCGACTGCGTCCATCTTGCCTTGTTGGATGCTGTAGATGATGGGGGCGTATACCTGGCCGGTGCAGGCCAGTTCGAGGAAAGAGATGATGATGCCGGCTACGAAGGCGGTGATCACGTAGTGGCGCGATTTGCTGCTGACCCGGATGACGCTGCGGATGCGATCCTTGAGGTTGTCGGGCAGAGTGAGGGTCATTTCATCGAGGCGGCCCTGTTTGGCGCGGGCAGCATCGCGGAAGGAGAGGGCGGCTGCGGCGAAGGCGAGCCCGGCGAAGATCCAGTCGAGGTAAACCTTCACGCCAGATACGTGGCTGGTGACCTTTTCCAGAACCTTGTGCAGGAACAGGCCCGCGGAGAAGTAGGCGATGAAGACGGCGACGATGAAGGCGACACCGACCTGAATCATTTCAAGGCGGCTGCGGCGTGCGATTTGCAGGTAGGAGAGGAAGAAGATGATGGTGGCGAAAGCACAGGGGTTGATGCCGTCGATGAGCCCCGCGACGATCACGATTGGCAGCGTCAGCGATTGGTAGCGTTTCTCGATGACCTCGGCGGCCTGTTTACGTTCGGGTTCCTCCATGGTTGCCCAGTCGTCGGCCTGCGGCATCTGCATGGTGTTCTGGAAGAGTTTGCCGATGGCCCGGGCATCGATGTCACTGCGGATGAGATGGCCGGCCTGGGTGAAGATGGCGGGGGCGATGTTGTGATCCTTGGCCGGCACGCCGAAGTTGGAGCAGAGCATCTGGTTGAGCAGGGTGCCTTCGGTCTCGGTGATGTTGAGTTTCCGAAGTTCGAGCAGAGGGAAGTCGCGGCGCATCAGGTCGAGCATGCGCTGTGTATCCTCGCATTCGTTGCAGCCGGGCTTGTAGAAGTAAATGACCAGCAACGAGTTACGTTCAACTTCTTGCGGGCCTCCCGCGCCTCCATTGCCCACCTGCTGGGGGGCATCGGAGCTTTGTTGGGCCTGCTTGGCGAGCGAGGTAAAGCTGGTGAGATCGAAATCGTTGGCTTTGGGGTTGGTGCGGGAGATGATCTGTTTGAGGTTGTCGGCGTCGACCTCGGAGGGATCGAGGGCGGCAGCCACCGGAGCGAGACCCGGCCCGATGCGGCGGAGGTTGTCCTCCATCCAGTCGGCCATGCGATAGGAGGCGCGTTCATCCTTGGGTCGGTTGCGAAGCAACTTGGCCAGAGCATCGGCGTCGATGTCTTTGCCCAATGACATCAGCGCCGCCATGGCGGTGAAACGAATCTCGTTGGAGGGGTCTCCCTTGGCCATGGCCTGGAGGATTTCCTCGGCTTTGCTGCTGAGACTGCGGTTGTTGCCACTGGAGCCCCAGAAGGAATCTTTGCGGATGTGGAGATCGGTGAAGTGATGCGTCCACTGCATGTCGATGCGGCTGTAGAGATTGGGGATGACCTGGCGGACATAGGGTGATGGGTCATCGGCAATCTCTTGCAGGTGCTCGTCCATGCTGCGCACACCCTTGCCATAACCATGCCAAGCGGCGCGGCGGACCCATTTATCCGGGCTGGATTGAGCAGCCTTGAGCATCAGTTTGCGGTCGGCGCTCGAGGAAGTATTTTTGAGGATGATCATTGCCAGCACCTGCTGGGGGGCGGACCGTTTGTCATCCTTCAGGCATTGCCGGGCCCATGTGGTGAAAGCACGGGCCGAATTGCCGCCTTCACGGATCGCGGACTCGAGGCGGTAATTGTAGAAGTTATGAGGACGAATATCGTTCTCGGCTTCACTGAGCGCCTCAAGAGCCATGGCCACAAAAGCTTCGGTGCTCTCTGTGCTGAAGCAGCTGGTGATGGCATTGTTGCGGATTTCTTCCACCGGCTCACGGATCAGTCGAGAGAGCAGATCTAGAGCGGGCTTGGTATTCGGGCTGTAGAGACTGCGGGAGAGGCGTGCCTTCTCGCCTGTGGTCAGATCAGCGTATTGATCGAGAAGGAGTTGGTGGCCTTCTTTATAGCCGGCTTTCGCCAAGGCGATGGCTGCGGAGAAGGCGTTCGAATCGCCAGATTGGGCAACCTTCTTAACCGCATCGATGAGTTGGCTTTGTGATTTTGGGATGTGGACGCCCGCCGGTTTGTCCTTCTGCGCGGCGGCAGCTGCCATCAGCAGGCTGGCATAAAGTTGATCCATCTCAGTGCTGTCAGCCTGCCCAACAAGGCTTTGCGGAGTCGTGGCGAGATCTGGATCGAGTCCCATGCTGCTTCGTGGCAGATCGAGGTTGTTGATGATGGCGTCTTGCTTGGCGGCATTTCCAGATTCGAGAGCGGAAACCACGATGGAGAGGATCGCGGTCTGTTTGAGATTGTTGTCATTGTAGACTAGACCACGCAGTGCGGCGCAGGCGACGTCGTCGTCTTTGTCGTCGGCAAAGGTGATCAGCAAATCTCTGAGGCCCGACTCGGTTTTGGCGGCCTCGACTGCACCCAAGCGGACATCTGCGGAATAACTTAGGATTTTCTCCTTCATCTCCTTGTCCACGGAATTGCCGAGGGAAGCATAGCAGGCCAATGCCAAGCCCGCGTGTTCCGGGCTCTCCATGATGATCTTTTTGAGGGCGTCATCGGCCTCCGACAGACGCAGCGATTTGATGGCGTTGATTGCGTTGTAGGAGACAAATCGGTCGGGGTCGTTGAGGAGCCGGATGCAGTCGTCACCGGCGGCACGAATCCGACATTTGGCGACGGTCTCCAATGCCGCGGCTCGCACCCGCCAACGGCTGTCAGACAGGGCGGCGATGATCGCATCGTGGGCTTTCTTGGTGTCGTCGCCGACCTTCTGTTCTTGTCCCCGCATGCCGGGGTAGAAGTTGCCGCCCATCATGCTGCCGCCGGAGAGCAGCAGCTGGCAGGCTTGGATGGATGAGATCTTGAGGTCCTCGTTCTCGTGATCGAGGAAGTTCACAGCGATCGCCAGCGATTCTTTGCCGCGTAGAGTTTTTAGGCGACGCAGGGCGCCGTGGATGACGTTCGGATCGGTTTCCTTGAGTAGGGCAGGGGTGACGGTGGGAATGGCCTTGTGGCCACCCGAGGAAAGCATCGCATCGATTGCGGTTTCACGAACCAGGGGATCGGGGTGCTCGAGAAACTCGTTGATCACGGGCAGAGCAAGCAGGCCTGATGTCTTGAGCTGAGCGAGCGTGGTCAGCACTTGGTCGCGGTTGCCGAAGGCCAGATGCTTGGCCATGGTGCCCGCCGAGGGACCGAAGGCGGTGCTGAGGGTGATTTGGTATTGGGCACTGCGAATGCTGGCCCGCTGGGCGCCGGGAATGTTGGGATTGTCGGTCAGGTACTGCTCGAGGAAGCCGACGGCCTCCAAGCCATCGTATTCGAGCATCTGAGCGGCGCGTGAGGCCTTGTTGAAGTCACCCGAAAGGAGATCTGAGAGATAGGCCAGACGCTGCTTTTCGTTGAGCACGCCATTGTTCTTTTCGAACAGTCCTGGGCTGTTGGTGGCCCATTCCAACCAGCGCTCGAAGGCGTCGAGATTTTCCGGTGTGTTGGGGGCCTTCCAGGGGTCGAAGTTGAAGTCACTCCCGGCGTGCTCCTCAAGCAGTTCGAGAGTGGCGAGTCGCATGTTGAGCTGCTCGTGGCCGAGGAAATTGGTGAGCTCCTTGGCGGGGAAGGGCCGGATGCCCTTAATCTTGGCCGTCACTGCAGCCCGCTGCGTGGGGTCCGCCATCTTGGGCAGGAGTTCCCCAAGCTGCTTCTCCACCGGGGATTGGGCACCAAGGTGCGTGGCGGAGCAGATCACCCAGAGAAGGGTGACCTTCAGGACATGGCTGACGGCGTTGAACTTCAAGAGTGCAGGGCTTAGTGGAGGAGCGCGTAGGCGAGGGTGTTGGCATTGATCTCCATCGAGTTCTGGATCTCATTGCCGCCACAGCAACAGCAGCCTTCGGTGTGGGAAGTGTCGTTGAGTCCGTCACTGGAATAGACCACCACGAGTTTGCCGTTGTGAGTCATGCCGCGGAGCTTGGCTTCGCCACCGGACTTGGAGAGCTTGAGGTCCTTGACCGTGTAGACGGTGCGGAAAATCTCGTGGTCCATGGCAATGTCCTTGAGGCAGTCATTGCCGAAGAGGCGTTTGAGCTCGCGACGGAAAGCATTGTCCCAAGCTTCATTCGAGCAGGAGGCAGACGCCAATAGGAAGCCACCGTTCTCCAGATACTTCTTCAGGTTCTTGCGCTCATCAGCAGTGAGCGAGAAGTCGCCCTCGCCGGTCATGATGACGAAGGGGATCTTGAAGAGTTCATCGGAATCGAGCTTGGTCGGCTTGAAGCGACGCTCGGTGGTGATGGAGGTCTTTTGCTGGACGTTGCTCAGGAATTCATCGCTGAAGCATTTCGAGGTTTTGACGCCGGCATAGATGAGGTTGCCGCATTGCACGGCACCTTCCTTCGCAAGAAGGGGCAGGCACAGGCTGAGGAGGATGAGGCATGTTTTCATGTCTGTGGTGGGGTTGGGGGTGGGGTCAGCGATCGTCGCCGCTGTAGTAGAGTTTGATGGCATCCCGATAGGCTTCGGGAATGGATTCGGGATCGGGTGAGTGCCGGCTTTGGACTTCGGTGTCGCCGGGTTTCCAGTTTGATTTTTCGGTGTTGATGTCCTGAGGCTTGCCGGGGCCGGGATTCTTGCCCTGGCCGCCGCCTTGACCGCCGGCCTGCGATGGATTGATGGACATGCGCTCCGGTCCGAGGACGGGAACATCCATCATCGAGAGACCGGGTTGGCCGTTGCCGCCAAAACCGAAGCCGTTGCCGCCTGGGCCTCCCTGACCGCCTTGACCACCGGGTCCGCCTTGGCCGGGCTGACCATCCTGGCCTTCGCGCTTTTCGCCTTCATTTTGGCGCAGCAGACCTTCCAGTAGCTGCTGCATGGCCATGGCGACATCGGGAATATTGAAATCAAAGGCATCCGCATTGCCGCGGCAGGCGGCGGCGAATTCATCTTCCCGAGCCATGAGTTTCTCGAGCAAAGACTTGGCGAGTTCGGCCTGCACCAAGGCTTCCGAGGAATTGCCGTTGCGTCCGGCTTCGGCAGCGAGAGTCATCACCGATTGCGGATCGGAGAGCTTGAGGGCCTCGAGGAAGTCTTGCGCACCCTGCTTGATGGAATCCAGTTCCGGCCGATCGACCTTCTCCAGACGCTTGGCCAATTCGACGGCAAAGTCGTCGAGGGCTTCGCGGTTGGCATCCTGGGTATCGGCAAGGGGAGCGAGTAGGCGGCTGTTGCGGTCCACGCCCTTGCGGATCTCCACCGCGATGGTGCCGATGCGCTTCGTGATGGATTTCTGCGTGTTGTAGATTTTGCGGAAGCGCGCGGCCATTTCCATGATGGAGGCGGCTTGAGCCATCAATTCGGCATCGCGATCCATCTGTTGTTGTTTGCCCTTCTGTTTCTCGATGCGATCGAGCATCGCCTGTAGCTTCTTAAGATTCTCCTCCTTGTCGTCTTCGAGATCGAAATCCTTTAGTTCACGGCGATTGGGTTGAAGCTCCTGAGCGGCCTCACGAGCAAGCTCTTGCAGTCGCTTCTCGGTTTCGAAGGCGGGAAAGTCATCGGCCAGTTGATTCAACAATTCGGTGGCCTTGTCGTGGGCATCCTGGGCCCGCTTAAGGGCCTCCTTGGCGAGTTTAGGATCACCACCCTCCTTGAGTGCGTCCTGCAATTCCTTGAGTGCCTCGATGGCATCGTCCAAGGCGCCGGTGATCAGTCGATAACGGGCATTGAACTGCTCCAAGGTCGTCTTGGCGCGGATGTATTCGGCGTATTGATCCTCGCTAATGATGAGCACCTTGGAGATGGAGGATGAGTTTCTGCCAAGAAGGGTCGGGTTGTGATCGGATGCCTCAACGTAGATCTCAATCATGTCGCCGGGAGCAACACCGACGTCGGGTAAGGTCATGTTCTTGTTGAAGTCGAACTCCTTGCCATCGAGGTCCTTGGCAATATGGACCGAGCGGTCACGGAAACCTTTCAGTGTTCTCACCAGCCGGACATCAGCGAGTCCGTATTCGTCACGGGTTTCGCCCTTGATGGTCAAGGTGGAAGATGGGGTGGCGTAGAGGAAGGGGCCTGGAGTGTGGAGCTCAACCTCTGGGGCGCGGTCGGGGATGGATTCCAGGTTGAGTTTGAGAGGGCTCGCGGAGGGGGTTCCGCGAATGTCTCGGATGGAGATCTCTAGCTTGCTGCTGCGCACCGAGGTCCACTCGAAGTTGATCTGGTTGCTGCTCGGCACGGTGCCTTTGACCATCAGTGTCTGTGGTTCTTCGCCCGGACGCGAAGACAGTTCACAGCTTAGGTTGGAAGGGGAGAGCGGGCGGTTGCTCTCGAGGGTGAGTGAGACCAACGCGCCCTCAGGTACTTTCAGTTGATCGTTGGTGAGCTGAATGGTGGTCGGCTTCATGCCGGTGTGGGCGGGCGGTGTGATGGTGGCCCGACCCGCCAGCACGCGTGGCTGCAGAAGGAGGTCAACGCGGACCCATTTCGAGCGGGCCTTGCCACAGGCGAAGGCGACGTCGACGGGCTCGATCATCGAATCGAGTGTCTTAGAATAACGGCTGGAGGACTCGCGGTAGGTGCTGAGTTTTTGGATTCGGCCACTTTCGGCATCGCGCACCCACAGTTCCACCGGATGTTCGAGTTCGTCGGCGTTCTCCAGTTCTACGGCGAGACTGAGTTCGCCGCCATAGACCACTGACGGTTGGGCGGGCTGCATGATGAAGCGCAGCTTACTCCACGGGGGTAGATCAGTGCCGGGTTGACTCAGGCGCTGAAGGATGGTCTGGCTGGCTTCGGGCTGAATGAACCAGATGGTGATGATAGCCACCAGCGGAAGCACGAGGAAGCGCAGGGCGGGCAGCATGGAACGCCAGTTGAGAATGCGTGAGATCTTTAGGGCGCCAATGCGATCGGCGGCGCGCTCGCGGGTCATGTTCGCAAGGTAGGCGCTGAGCTCGGAGCCTTGATCATCACCGATGCCGATGGCGGTGGACGCGGGGTTGCGTTTCTCTCCGATCAGGGCGTCCGCTTCGAGTGCGCTGTCGGTGCGCGAAAAACTCCAAGCACGGACCAAGAGCGTTAGCACGCAGACCCCCAAGACGATCCAAGCGATGGTCACCAATTGGGTCCGTCCAGCAATCTCGAAGGCGAGGAAGGCATCGAGCAGACCGCAGGCAAGGAGTAGCAGGAGGGCAATGCCGAAGCCGAAGAGCAGCGCATTCAGGCCGCGGCCGAAGCGGCGGATGATTCTGAAGCGGTTGAGTGACTGGTTGAGGTTCATGGGAGAAGATCAGGCGAGGCCCTGGCGACGGCGGAGGAACCATTCCAGAGCGTAGGGGAGAATGAGGAGTAAGGCGAAAGGCCATTTGGGCCAGGAGGATTGCCAAACTGGAGTGGCATTGGCGGAGGCGGTTTCGGCATCCTTCAAGTGTTCACTGAGTAGACCATCAAAGGCATCGGCGCTGACCAGGCTGCCTTCGGAGGCGACGGCGATCTGATTCATCAGGCTGTCATCGGTAGCGAGGTTGTCGGATTCGGTGGGTGGAGCGATGACTTCGAGGGTGGTCATGGTTTTGGGTCCGGTTGCTTCGGCCTTTTCGACGATCTCGAACATCCAACTGCCAACGGCGTCCGGGGTGAAGGAGGCCCGCCATTGGTCGTGACCATCCGAACCGGGCATGGGAGCGGGTTGAATGGTCGAAGTCTTGCCGTCTGGGGCGGTGACCTTCACTTCCAATACTTCGGGTGTCTCGCTGCCGCGATAGGAGGCGGTGAGTGTGACGGTCTTGCCCGGCAGGCAGCTCGATGGCGACAGACGCAGAGCGTAGTCATGGCCGGGCATGAATTCGGAATAGGAGGCCATCCATTGGATCAGTTGCACCCAGAAGTCCTCATACATGTTTCCGAGTTCACGGGCTTCCGGATAGAAGTCCCACTTCCACAGGCCATCGCCGTTCATCATACCAGTGACGCCCTGACCGTAGCGGCGGACGATGAGGGCAGGGGTGGTGTTGCCCAGCCCTTGTTCGCTATCGTTGGACGCGTTGGCGAGGATGCGACCGAAGGGTTTGACGGCCGAGACAGTGCGGGCGTCCTTGAGTGGGGGCAGGTTGCTCCAGATGGCGTCATCAATGGCGGGCAGGGCTTCGCCGAAGAGGCTACTGGCGGCTCCATCTTGGGTGGGCTCGAAACGGAAGTCCGCCAACTGTCCGTTATTCCAGCTCACGGGTTCGAGGGGTTCGAGGCCGGGATGTCGGCCGGTGGTGGATCTGCCACGAGAGAATAGCACGGCACCGCCACGATCGCGGACGTAGGTGCGAAGTGCAGAGGTGGTGGCAGGATCCAGAAAGGCGTCGGTGTTCTTACCGAAGACCACGAGGTCATACTTCGAGAGTTCCTCGAGGGACTCGGGAAAGATGGTGGCGTTCTCTGCGGGCTCTTCGTCGCCGCTGTTGACGTGGAAGTAGCGGTCTTTGGAAATGCGGTGCACCGATTGCAGTTCGATGTGGCTTTGCTGGCGCAGAAGTTGGGCGAGGAACTTGCTGTCCCAATAGGGGGCGCCTTCGGCGAGAAAGACTCGTGTCTTCGAATCGAGAACTTGAATCCTCAAGGAGTCGCGGTTGTTTGCGGAGATGACTTCACCATCGAGTAGATCGGTGGCGATCTCCATCCGGGTTGAAGACTCGGGGCAGGGGATCTCGAACGCACCGATGGCCATCTCGCCTTCACTCACGCTGACGGCTTGAGATGCGATTTCTTCACCCTTTTCATCGAGGAGACGTACCTGTGGTTTAACCGGATCCATGTCCTTAGATTTCAGGACGAATGGAATGCGGACGTTCTGGCCGGCGAAGCCGGTGATGCTGGGGCGGGTGGCGATGAGTGAGAGATCAGTGGCAGCTTCGCCCGAGCCGATGACCACACCGTGAAAGCGGGTGCGGTAGGAATTGAGACGCAGCACCAAGGAGGCGAGTTCGGCTTCGTCGGGCATGCGGGTCTGACGTCCGTCGCTGAGGACGATGACTCCGCTGTATGCCTTACCGGAGGCGGCCGATGCGGCGAGCAGTTGGTTGAGGCTGGTGGTGAGGTCCGAGCCTTGGCCATCGACTGCCGGCAGTTCCTTGGGGTCCAAGGGGCCACTCGGAGCTGCATCGAAGCTTCGAACCTCGATGGGAATGTCCTGCTTATCGGCGTGATCAACCGTGGCTTCGAGGAGCTCGAGAGCCTGATCGCTGCGGGTTATCTCGCGCAGTGGCTGATTCATGGATGCGGAACGATCCACCAGCACCAGCCAGGGTGAGGTTTGTTCGGTGATTGGCTGCACCCACTTGCCCGGATTGGTGAGCAGGTAGAGTAGTCCCAGCATGCCTGCAACCCGTAGACCACAGAGCAGCAGTCTCTGGTTCTTGTGCAGAGATGCGGTCGCGCGCCAACTGAGCACGCCGAAGACAACCATCGCCGGGATGGCGATGAGGAGCAGCAGTGACAGTGGAAGGACCGGGTTCAATTCGTGGCTTGGGTGGAGGTGTTCCGAGTGTTGGGAATGGTGGCCATGATGAGGTGCTCGCCAAAGAGCAGCAGCACCGCGAGGGCGATAAGCCAGGGCCAGAGAGGTAGGCCTTTATCGAAGGCGGTGGGCACACCTGCAGCGGCGGTGGCGGACATTTCCTCCGCAGTCGGTGGCTCACTCATCGGTTCGAGCCTCGATTCAGAGACGGGGAAGTTGACCGCGCTCATCATCACCGGTTGCTCAGAGATCAACCATTGGTAGATGCCAGGGCCAGCGACCTTCTCGCTAATCCAATTTGAGTTCGATTCAGAGGATTGGATGGGCAGCATGGTGTCGCCTGGGCCGACCAATTTTGGGGTGGTGCCGGCATCCATCTCGGAACTGTTCCAACTCAGGGCTTCACCTGGACTGGTGGCAAAACTCTGAAGTTTGCCTTGTGGTGCCATGTGCAGCAAGAGTTCGCCGAAGGCTGGAAGGAAAGGGTTCTCCAGCGGCCAGGAGGTGTGTTGCGGGTCGATGGGGAAGAGGGTGATCATCACGGGATGACCTTTGGATTCGACGATGGCGGGTAGGTCATCGCTGAAGCGGGCAATGACTGGAATGTCTCCCATGTTGCCATGTTTAAGGCGTTGCTGAAATTTGCCGGCAAGTGGGTTGCCGTATTGGCCACTGCGGAAAAGTTCGAAGGCTTGGTGCTCGGTGTCGGGCAGCGCCAGCCAGCCATCGTCCGTGCGCTCAGCCTGGAGTGTGCCGCCGTTGGCGAAGGTGTGGCCACTGATCTCGGAGAGGGCCTGCACCTTGCAGTCCTGACCCGGGGTGACGATGAGGGCGCATTGTGTGCGGGCGGCGGCAAGGATGTCGGCTTGGCTGCCGTCCCAGTTCGGGATGAGCAGGATGTCGCAGGATGGATTGGCTTCGATGACTGCGTTGGGAATGACTTCCAGCCAAGAAATCGCACGGGCGATGCGGTTCATCAACAAGGTGGTCGGGTGGTCGGCAGGTGCTGCCACGGCAAGCTGGATGGATTCGCGGACCTTGACCACGGTGTGGCGGCGGTTGTCCTGCGGGAAACCGTCACTGCCGATCTCAGCGGTGATCGGGAGTAGTCCGGTGCTGGATACAGTCACCTTGAACGAGGCCTCGGCGACTCCACTCGGGGCAAGGGAGAGAGGTTGGGACTGGCGCGAGCCACCAGCGTCGAGGGTGAGTTCGGTGCGCAGTGCCTCGGAGGAGTGGTTGATCACCTGACAGCGGACCAACAGGTTTTGACCGGCGATCGGATGGCTCGGCGTGGCGGTGATCAGGTCGATGGACAGGTTGGGCGGAGTGTCGCTAGTAATCGGCTCGAAGTTGATGCGCATCTCCTCCGGCAGTTGCAGAGCGACATCCTTCCAAGCCGATTTCTGGAAATCGGAAATGATGTGGAGTTCGCGCCGGCCGGAGGTTTCGGAAAGTTGACTTGAGGCGATTTCGATGGCCTGTTCGATGGCGGCTGCCTCGAAGCTCGGCGTCTGTTTGAGTAGTTGTTCCTTGAGGAGTTCGATATTGGGAGCGGGTTCGGGCAACACGCCGTCCGGGAAGCCATCCATCCAGATGATGTTTGCAAAATCAGGATCGAGCTCGGAAAGCAGCTCGGCGGCCTTAGCAGTGGCGGCCTCAAAGCGGGTAGACGCACCTTCACGCGCTGCCATCGAAGCTGACCGATCGATGACGATGACCACGCTGCGTTGCTCGCCGGGAAGCGGGGTGTCCTCGGAGTGCAGGATGGGCATCAGGAAGGCAGCCATCAGAGCGAGCACGGCGAGACTGCGGATGATCAGTAGCAGCCAGTCCCGGGGTGCCTTGAAACGGGTGCGGTAGGCAATGGCCTTGCGCAGGAAATCGACGTTGGAGAATGGGTGGCTCGGCGGTTTGACACGTGAAATCAAATGCACGACCAGAGGCAGCGCGACCATGGCAAGTAGGCCGAACAGAGCTGGATTCTGGAGCAGAAGATTCATGAGTGGGTGAGAGGAGTCGATGCTACGTGATTAGTCGCGCAGGTAGTCGAAGAGTTCGAAGTAAGATTGATTGGTCGTCACCTGCATGTAGTCCACGCCGCGAGATGCGGAGAGCGCACGCAAGGTGCGGATGTGTTCATCCAAGTGAGCCTTCCAGTCTTCCTGCAGGGCCTGCGGGTGGACGGTCAGGCGTTGACCGTTTTCCATGTCGACGAAGCGGGCAATGGGCTGATCAATGAGTTCGATTTCCGCCGGGTCGAGGATGTGGAAGAGGTGGATCTTAAAACCTCGGTGGATGTAGGGATTGAGGGAGCGGAAGAGTTCGGCGGGGTCGCAGAAGAAGTCGGAAAGAAGAAACAGGTTGCCCTTGCGCTTGAGTAGGGGATTGGCCAGCCGCAGTGACTCGATGATGGAGGTGCCGGAACCCGGCTTGTTGTTCTCCAGCACGTGGAGCATTTCCATCAGGTGACGGTGGGTGGAGCCTGGCGGGATGAAGCGGCGGATGTTCTCGTCGAAGAGGGCTAGAGCCACACGGTCGTTCTGCGAAATCACCAACCAGGCGAGGCAGGCTGCGAAGAAGGAACTGTATTCGAGCTTGTCGAGGTTCTCACTGTCGCTGGTGAAGCCCATCGAGGCCGAGCAGTCGACGAAGATCTGGCATTCGAGGCTGGTCTCCTGTTCGTAAGTGCGCAGGAACATCTTGTCGTTGCGCGCAAAGATCTTCCAGTCGACCGCAGCGAGGTCATCGCCGGGGACATACTGCCGGAATTCGTGGAATTCGATGGAAGAGCCACGCTGATGCGAATGGTGGCGACCGGCGAGGTAACCTTCGACCATGGCCTTCGCCCCGAGCTCATAGTTTTTGAGCCGGTTGAGGTCTTCCTTCTTGAGATAGCGTGACTGCACGACGGAAAGCTCGCTGGATCTTAGGAGAACAGTTTGGAGACGAGTTCGGAGACCACGTCCTCGGAGCTGACGCCTTCACCAGTGGCGTTGTAGTTGACGACCACGCGGTGGCTGAGTGCGGGAACGGCGAGGGCACGCAGTTCGTCAATGGAGGCAGAGGACTCGCCGCGCAGCAGGGCCAGAGCACGCACGGCACGAGCCAGAGTCTGCGAGGCACGTGGGCCGGCACCGTAGGAGATGTAGTTCTTCACCTCGGGAGTCGCGAGGCCGCTGTCGGGACGGGTGGCATGCACCAGCTTGAGAATGGCCTTGGTTACGGTTTCGGGAAGGGGAACATCGTGGGTTGCATCCTGTAGGCGGAGCACGCCTTTGGCATCGAGAATGGTCGAGGCGTCGGGAGCATCGCGACCGATGGTGCGGTTGAGGATTTCCTCCTCCTCTTCGATGCTCGGATAGCCGATATCGAGCTTGAAGAAGAAGCGGTCGAGCTGGGCTTCCGGAAGGGGATAGGTGCCCTCGTGCTCGATCGGGTTCTGGGTGGCGAAGACGGTGAAGGGTTCGTCGATCTTGCGAGTCACGCTGTTGAGTGAGACCTGCTTCTCCTGCATGGCTTCGAGAAGCGCGGCCTGGGTCTTGGGCGGAGTGCGGTTGATTTCGTCCGCGAGCAGCAGGTTGGTGAAGATGGGTCCCGGAGCATATTTGAACTCGCGACTTCCATCTTCGGCGGTCTGCAGAATTTCAGTGCCGATGATGTCTGAGGGCATCAGATCCGGAGTAAACTGAATTCGATTAAAGTTAAGGTCAAGCGCCTCAGACAGTGTTTGAATCAAGAGGGTCTTGGCCAATCCTGGTACTCCAATCAGAAGCGCATGGCCCTGGCAAAAAATAGAT
>CAZIPY010000082.1:0-25603 GCA_964541125.1 uncultured Luteolibacter sp.
GTTCCTCGCGCTGGCCGTCTCGCTCGAGCACCTCGCCGAGACCTTCGACAACCCGAAGGCCAAGGTCCTCGCCGACACGCTGGACGCCGCCACCGGCGACTTCCTCAAGAACGACAAGTCCCCGACCCGCCGTCTTGGCGGCATCGACAACCGTGGCTCGCACTTCTACCTCGCCCTCTACTGGGCTGAGGCACTCGCCGCCCAAGAGGCAGACGCCGAGCTGAAAGCGACCTTCACTCCGGTGGCTGAGCAAATGGCTGCCAACGAAGCGACCATCGTCGAAGAGCTCCTCGCGGTTCAAACCAATGCCGTGGACATCGGCGGCTACTACCAGCCCGACGACGCCAAGGCCTCCGCCGCCATGCGCCCCAGTGCGACTCTGAATGGCATTCTGGAGAGCGTTTGAGGTATACCTCTAGATGACTCCTACTCAGGCTTCGAATCGCCTGTAGGTTGCAATGAATTCTTGTGAGCAACGCCCACGTGGAAAATTCCACGAATCATGCGCACTCCCTTTTCATCGAAGTAGCTGAGTTTTTCCTGACCGAACTCTGTGATTTGAAGATCGAAGTGAGCCAAGTCTTTGGCAATCTGCTTGGCGAGAGTCGTCTTCAAAAAAGCCTCCGTGAGGTGAGGCCTCAACCCTTTAATCGAGGGGTTGTGCATGTGGCCCGTTGACTTCTCCACGGCGGCCCACTCCTTGGGAGCGATCTGTTTGAACGCTTCGATTAACTCCTCTTGAAATGCAGGAGCATTCGTGAGGGATGAGGGACGCATGAAACGAACAATTTCCACTCGGCCCTCTGTTTCCAATTCTTGAAGTACTTGAATCAGCGTCTTGCCTCCTATTTCGCTCTCAGGCACATCCTTTCTATAGATCAGGGAAACACCAACCGGACGGGAATAGTGATCGAGTTGAATCGCAGGAATATGATGTGAGCGCCAGCCTCCCCAAGCAGGCAGGACTAGTGTGCAGCAGATGACCAAAAATAATTTCACAGCTTCCTCAAAAATCAGCAATTCACTTGCTCTGCTCAAGAATCAAATATCCACCGTAATCATTGGTGAGTAACATCACTCCGCACCATCTCCTTCACCTGGATCTGCTGGAGGCGGATACACAGGAGCCTCAATCGGTGCATACTTCTCCGGCTTGGGCGCATCTGGATCGTAAGGATAGATCAAAATGAAGGCGCTGATGATCAGCATGATGATCAGCCAAAGGTTCGGCAGGTAAGACAGCGGGATGAAGTAGAGACTGTGACGCACGGGAACTAGGGCAATGTTGCCGTCCTTGTCTTTCTCGCGCTCAACGGGCTTCCACTTATTGAGACCCATATTGAGGAGCTTGAGACCCACGTAGGGAAGCACGGTCATCAATGAGAGAAAGAGGGAATTGGGTGGAGACACACCGAACCCCTCCATCACCCAGGCCTCAATCAGAATGGTAATAAGAAAGGCCGCAATGAGCACGCCAACGGCGAGTATTCCACAACCTGAAGAAATAATCATCAGCGATGCTTATAGTGAGAGCGCAGAAACTTAGCAAGGGGCCCAATCTCAAAGGCATTCTACTGCACGTGAGGGCGTTGATACCAATCCGCGGCATAGACACTCATCTTGACTCCACACCAAGACTCCAATAAGGGTCATGAGTGTTCAGATCCGTCCAGATAGAGTTCAAGGCATGCGCGACCGCCTGCATGGCCTACCTACTCACAGGCACACTGCATGCTGTAGTCATCACTGGAAGCGTTACCACGTTCAACGGGCCGGATCAGCTGTTCCTGAATCCAGCCACCAACATCATTGCTGTGAACTCTTACGGCAGCACTGCCTCACAGGTGATCAATGGAGTCACCTTTGTGACTGATGGAACGGGCACTGGGCCAGCTGCGGTTTCATCCGGAGGGGTCACCGTCACCACCACCTCGGCTTCCAACAATGCCATTAACAACTGGGGTTCCCCTGCACCCTCCTACACGGGAGCGAATGCTACCTCAGCCAACAATCTCGAAGACGTCATGCATGACATCCGGTGGTCCAATGCAGGCAATGGCGACATGAGCATTGTCATCAGTGGCCTTACCAATGGCACCTTGTACAACATTCAACTGTTGATGAGTGAGCACAACAACGGCTTCGACCGCCACTACGATATTGCCGTGGATGGTGTGCTGGTGGTCGACGACTACACCACAAACATCACCACAAACACATTGGGCTCGGTCTACTCCGGCAACTTTGACCCGGGGGCAGACGGGACTCTCAACATTCTCATGGGCAGAAATCCCATTCCCCTGGACCCGAACAACACCCCATTCAATGGATCCGACAACAATGCCGTCATTCAGGGCATTGTGGTTCATCAGATTCCTGAGCCCAGTAGCTTTATGTTGCTAGGACTTGGACTGACTGGTTTGCTAATGCGCCGTCGCAAAAGCTAAATCTCCACCGCGTTCTGCTGGCGCGTGATGTCATTCAGCGTCAACCAGCCGATCATCTTGTGCGTATTGTCAGGGCTGACCACGGGCACTTGCCGGAGATTGCGAGTAACCATCTTGTTCGCCGCATCGTGGATGGAAGTCTCTGGGAAGACCGAAAGCAGGTCCTGGTCGACGATGATCTCACAGATGCGCTTGTCTTCGTCCTTCTTATACTCTTCCAGCTCCTCTAGGGTGATCACCCCAAGCAGGCGTTCCCCCACTTCCATCACCGGATAGGCACGAAAGCGATGATCCCCCTCCTTGATGCGCTTGAGCACCTCGGCAGCCGTCAGGGCGCCATCGAGCTGGAAGACCTCGTGGGTCATGATGCTCTGCACCGGCAGCTGGCGGTAATCCTGAGCACCACGGTAGCCGGGCAGCTTGCGCAGGTTGATGCCATCCTGCAGCAGCAACGAATTGTAGATGCTGGTGGGCTGCAAGCGGCGTGAGATCTGCCAAGCAATGACGTTGCCGGCCATCAGCGGCAGGATAAGCGAGTAGTTGCCCGTCATCTCGAAGATGATGATGAGGGACGTGAAGGGGCAGCGGATGACTGCAGCAAACATGGCACCCATACCCAGTAGCACGCAGCCACCGACCACCTTGTGGTCATCTGGAAAGTGGGGGATCCAATCACCGAGGTGATGAAGATCCACCAGACCCACTCCGATCAAGCCACCCAGCATACCACCGAAGAAGAGGGTGGGAGAAAACAGACCGCCCGAACCCCCAGAGGCGTAGTTGATGATCACCGCAAGGATCTTGAATACCAGCAGAGCCAGCAGCACTCCCGCGGCGAGTTTGAATTCGAAGGCGGCTTCTAGGCTGTCGTAGCCAATGGAGAACACCGAGTTGCGCTCCTCGCCCATCCAGCCGGTCAGATAAAGTGCAGTCAGACCAAGGATGCCGCAGCAGAGGCCACCGCTTGCTGGCGCCAGCCAGACTGGAAGCACCTTGCTGCTCTTGAACCAGCTGCGGAGGCCGAGCACCGACTTCACGAAGCCATGGCCGATGATACCAGCGGCAATCCCCAATGGAATGGCCACCAGCATCCAGGCGGAGGTGGCGTAATCCTCGGCAATACGGGCGGTGAGAACGGGTTCTTCACCGAGGATGGTGCGCGAGCAGGCGGCAGCGATCACCACCGCCACGATCATGCCCCCCAAGGCCTTGATGGAGAAATTATCGAGCAGTTCCTCGAACACGAAGGTCAGTGCCGCCAGCGGCGCGTTGAAGGCTGCAGCAATGCCCGCAGCCATGCCCACCGGCAGCATGGCCTGCACGCGTGCCGGATCGCGGAAAGCCCAGCGGCCCAGACGAGAGGAGATGGAGGCCGAGAGGTGCACCGTCGGTCCTTCCCGTCCGAGACTGTTGCCCAGGCCGACGTAAAGTGTGCTCAGGACAAAGCGCCAGATGCCACCAATAGCACTGAGCCGGCCACCGTGATTGTAGTAGGCCGCCTTGGTTTGAGGAATGCCACTGCCGGCCGCCTGGGGCGCAAAGCGCTGCACACAGACTCCCACCGAGAGACCCGCCAGCGTTGGAGCCGCCAGCATGGTGGTGATGAAGAGCCAGGTCGGCAGAGAGCTGGCTCCATGCCATAGCCAGTCGAAGAGGTGGTGGATCGCCAGATGGAAGGCCACGGCCGCCAGACCGCAGAGCAGGCCCACCACCATGCACATCAGCATGAAGCGCTGGGCATCCGTCCAATGCCGCCGCATCCAATCGGGAAGCGTACGTTTCTTGGCGGGGGACTCGTCACTCATGGCGGCGCGCGCCATACCAATAGCAAAAGACCTTGGCCAGTGTTACACCGGCCAAGGTCATGAGTTATTTTGTAACGGCTAAGGAGCCGTGCTCATCACGTCGCTTAGGCGAAGCGGGGATCGAACTGACCCGGAAGAACGGCTTCTTCCTTGGGAGCCTTAACCGCACCCTTCTCGAAGTCGATGGCCTTGGGACCGCAGGTGAGATTGTAGTAATCCGAATCGGTTTTCTCCATCAGATCGCGGAAGGTCACGATCTTACCGGTGAAGCAGGCGATGCGGCCCATGATGGCGACTGCGGTGGAGTCAGCGATCTGCTTGGCCTCATTGAGAGGCTTGCCGGCGATCACGGAGCGAATCATGTCGACGTGCTCCTGGGTCTGGCCGTTCTTGGTGTCGACCTTGATCTCATCGATCTTCACTTCCTTACCGGTGAGTTTGCCACCACCCAGACACACACCGTGCGTTCCGGTGAACTTCTCACCCACGCGGTTGTAGCAGTCGTGGATCTGGCGGCATTGGCTGTGGATGTGAACATCGTTACCGAAGTCGTAGTCGACACTGAAGAAGTCGAAGGAGTTACCGGACACACGGCGAGCGCGACCACCGAAACCAATGGCAGTGGTGGGCAGGCGACCTAGGAACCAGATGGCGACGTCGAGGTTGTGGACGTGCTGCTCAACGATATGGTCACCGGACATTTCAACGAAGTTGAGCCAGTTGTTGGCCAAATAATCGGCATCGGACTGACCAGACTCGCGCTTGCGGACCCAAGGCACTCGGCCGTTCCACTGAACCACACCGCCCTTGATCTCGCCGATGGCACCGGCGTCGATGAGGGCCTTGTTGTTGAGATAATTTGCAGAGTGACGGCGCTGGGTGCCGCAGACGACGGCGAGACCCTTGGCCTTGGCCTTTTCACCGGTGGCGATGACCTGACGGCAGCCGACGGGATCGACAGCAACGGGCTTCTCAATGAAGCAGTGCTTGCCAGCCTCAACAGCGGCGTCGAAGTGGACGGGGCGGAAAGCCGGAGGAGTCGCCATCAGGACGTAGTCACAGTCCTCAGCGATGGCCTTCTGGTAGGCATCGAAACCGCTGAAGCACTTGCTGGCCGGGAGGCCGTAAGCCTTGCCGAGCTTTTCAGACTTTGCAGCGAAGGCATCGGCAGTGGCAACAAGCTCACCTTCGACACCCACAATTTTACAGGCTTCGAGGAAATTCTTCACGGCACCGGTGCCGCGACCACCGCAGCCAATGATGACGCATTTGAGCTTTTTGGAGCCTCCGGCCGTATTCTGGGCGAAAGCGGAACCGGCGAGGACCGTGGCGCCTGCCAGGGTGCTGTTGCCGAGAAACGAACGACGATTCAGGTTATTGGTATTCATGATTTTTGAGGTACGAAAGAGACCAAAACACATTACCCGTGCCACGTCACCCCCCTTTCAGCATTTCGGCCTTCCAAAATCCCCGGATAGGGGTGATCTTATGGGACATAGCACGAGATTCCCCTCCACCATGCGTCCATTTAGCCCCAAATCCCTATTTTCCCTGATTTTCCCCCTCATAATCGCCTCCGGAGCCGCTCAGGCTGAGGAATTCGAGAGCATCGACCGCGCCATCGCCAAGGGCACCCTCGACCAGATCAAAGCCCATCTGGAAAAACACCCCGAAAGCGTGAGCAAGGGTGCCAGCTCCCGCACTCCGCTCGAATTGGCCGTCCTGCGCAAAAAACTGGATGTCACCAAGCTGCTACTGGAGAAGGGCGCCGATCCCAACACCGTGGACAAATCCAAGCGCACCCCACTGCATGCCGCCATCGACCGCAATAGTCCTGAAATCGTGACCGCACTCCTCAAGGCTGGCGCCAAGCCCGACATGCTCGACAAGGATGGCTGGACTCCCCTTCACCACGCCACCGCGAAGAATCAACTCGAGACCTCCAAGGCCTTGATTGAAGGCGGCGCCAATCCCAATGCGCTCAGTGTGCGCGGAGGCACTCCCCTGCACGAAGCCGCTGCCAGCGGCAGCAAGGAACTCGTCGAATATCTCCTGAGCAAGAAGGTCGATCCCACTATCAAATCCAAGGATGACGTCACTGCCCTCGACATCGCCAAGGAATACAAGAATGCGGCCGCTATTGAGGTCCTCTCCAAGCTGTAACCGCTAATCTCGAAAACACTGACACCCTCGCCATGAAAACCCGTAAACCCAACTCCAAGGGATTCACTCTCGTCGAACTTCTGGTCGTCATCGCCATCATCCTCATCCTGGGCGCTGTCGTCTTCGGCATCGGCAATCGCATGATCGTCAAGGCCAAGGCAGCCACCATGGCTGCCAACATGAAACAGGCGAGCACCTTCTTCAACGCCTACGCCTCCGACAACCAGCAGCAACTGCTTCCCTGCCGTGGTGACGTGATCCTACTCGACGGATCCGTCGACCCCGACGGCCTGTGGCATGAAATTATCCTCTCCATGATCTACGAGGACGTCGACCCCGCCAACTTCAAGGACGACGAATGGTTGGAAAGCAGCGGCACCTTCCTTAGCAACCCGCTATTCAAAGCCCGCGACGGTTGGGCCGCGCTCAATCCCGGCTACGGTTACAACCTCAAGATTCCGGAAAACTACGATTTGGCCGAAGGCGGCAACGCTGCGGACATCGAGCTACTCAAAGTGCCCATGGCTTACCTCGATGAACCCACACGCATCCCCATTCTCGCTCCAGCCATCAACTATTACTATCGCTACGATGAATCCGAAATTGGCGGCTTCGAAAGTCGTCCACTCAAGACCTTCCTTACCGATGGCAATCTGCCGGTGCTGTTCCTTGACGGCCACATCGAGAATGTGAAGCCGGCCAGATACGTCAGTCGCCGACTGCACGAGATGCCGCTCGAACCCGATCCCTGATCGAGACTATCACCTCGGTCTCAGAGAACGCGCCACACCTTGCCTTCTCTTTGGGCATGCACCTCGCGGATGCCCGTAGCGCCGACTAGTGCCTCCTCGAATTCCTCGGGCTCGATCAACATCAGTGCGGTGGACCAGACTTCGGCCATCGCCGCTGAATCAGCGATCACCCACACCCGCTCACAGGGTGTCTGCGGCATTGCCTCCTCGCCCCAGGGATGGACCAGATGACTGCCCTGAATGCCAGTACCTGAGGCACTCAGCGCCTGACCTTCCAATTCAACTCGCTGTTGCGTGTCTGCTCCACCGAGTTCAATCGGCCAAGCAGCCGATCCATGGGCCAGCATCGAACTGGCTCCCGCCGCGATCAGAGCGCCGCCAGCATCCCATTCGCTGAGAAGTGGCCGCAATTGATCGAGGGCGAAGCCTTTGCCGATACCACCAAGGTCGATTTCGCGCCCCGCCTGTTCGCAAGTCACCGCCGGTACATCAGGATGAATCTTCAATCGGCCCTCGAGATCGGGCATGGGCCCCTCCTTATCCTCCTTGCGATGCTCGATTCGCTTACCGAGGGTGATATCGAACAGCCCATGAGTCTGCTGAGCAGCCTCCATGGCGAGCAGAAGGCATTCGTGACACGCTTCGCTGATGTAGAGGGTCTCACCGTCAGGCAGGGCATTGATGCGTGAGATATCGCTACCCTCCATGAAGCGACTCAACTGACCTTCCAAGATATCGATCTTCTCGATGCAGAGCTGAGCCACACTGCGCGCCGACTGATCATCCATGCCAAGCAGACGGATGGTGAAGGTCGTATTCATGGCCTCATGCGCATACACAAAGGCCTCGTTGAGGGGATCAGATGTCATGGCGAATTATACCATAAATCCCAGACGTCTTGACCGAGATACATCTGGATGGGCACTTCATCGCGCAAACCGCGCGGCAGCGGCACATGGCTATCTTCCAGCCGGTCGCCTATCACCGCCTCTTGGTCCGGCATCATCAGAATCAGTGGATAGCTTTCGAGATCCTCGGGCGCTTTTGGCCAGTAGCCGACTTGCTCGAAGCTGCGCAAATACCAAGGCAAGGGCCAATAGCCGCTGCCGACGACGGCCACCCGATCCAGAGCCTCGCCACCTTCCATCGCCCGCAGCTTACCGAACCATTCCTCCATTCGTTCTACATCGGGTCGGGTAGGCACGTAGGCATAGGGAGTGCGGGCGTCGGAATGCATCCGCCCACAGGCTAGGCCGGTCTGCTTCCATTGCGTCCAAAGGGTGGCTCCGAGGAAGAGCACGAGTAGAGCCTTCATCCAATGCGCGCGCTTGGAGAGATTGACGAAGGCCAGGCCCGCCAACCAGCAGGTCAGGGCCCAAGGCAAGCAAGCGAGCCAAGGAGTCTTGTAGCCGAAGAACGAGTAGATGATGAGGTGGAAGACTACCGAATAGGCCAGCAGATGAATCCAGCGACGCTGGGTTCGGTCCACTTTACCCGTCCAGCTAAGGACATAGGTAAAGAGTGCCAGCAGCACTACCGGTGAGCCATACCACCAAACGCCTCCGGATTTCTCAGGCCAGGCCAGAAGTTTAAGGTAGTAGTTCCAGGGTTTATCGTGACCACTGACGGTCTCATACACGAAGTAGGTCTTCACCGCATCGACGGCCCCCTTCAGGTGGGTGAAGCCGTGGGTGTAGCAGATCAGGGCCGTGAAGCCTGCAACTCCTCCAGAAATGAGCAGACCTTTGCCGTGCTGTTTAACCCAGTCGGCAATGAGCTCCTTGTTGAGACTTCGAAATTCCTGAAGCAGAAGCAGGCCAATGGCTCCACCCCAGGCCAACACACTGATGGCAAAGCTTTCCTTGGCCGCAAACATCAGACCCAGCACGAGTCCGGGAAGTCCCCATCGCGGGAAGGCCAGAACCAAACCCATGAGGAGCATGCCGCAAAGCACTAACAATGACTCGTGGATGTACATCCGGCTGAAATAAACCAACAAGGGAGAGGTCGCCAAGAGGGTCGCGGCAGCGAGGGCCGCGGTATCTCCGAGTCGACGGCGCCACATGAGTGGCACTAAGACCACAAGCAGGCCGGCAGAGGCAGTCACAAAGCGCAACGTCCATTTGTTCAAATCACTCCAGGTCGACTCGCCACTGACCAGACAAACCGGCATGGTGAGATCGGCGAGGAGAGGACCGTGGTAGTGCTTGGGATTGAACTCCCCCCCCTGCCCTTCCATGCGCTTGGCCATGATGCGCGCTCCGGTGGCCTCATCGGCGTGCATGGGGCGCTCTGCTAGGTCGTCAAAACGCAGGAAAGCCGCCGTGACCATCACCCCGATCCATGCAAGGGTGAGCAACGCTAGCTGCGTGGGTGACTTCCTTTGTAGTTCCATTTGACGAATGCATACGATGAAAGATCCCTTGGGCTCGCAATGGTAAATCGATTATAACTCAATCCGCTACCTTGTCTGAATCCGTCCTCATCGTGACCCCCGTGTGGAATGACTCCACCCGCTTGGGCGAATACGCCCCAAGCCTAGCCAAAGCCTGTGCCACTTCGGACTTGGACATTCGTTGGGTGATTTCGGACGACGGCTCCACCGACGAGGAAATCGAGGCCCTCGAGGCTCTGCGCGAGAAACATTTGGCCACCTTCCCCAATATCCATATCCACCGCGAGGAACACCGCGGCAAGGGCTCGGCAATCCGCGGTGCCTGGAATGCCGACGAAGACTCTGACTGGCTGGCCTTCGTCGACTGCGACGGCAGCACCACCGCCCCGGACATGCTTGGCCTAATCGAGAAGGCCGCGAGGGAAGGTCAATCGGTGATCGGCATCCGCAAGCGCACCGAGGAGACCGAGGTCACTGAAAGTTTCTACCGTAGCATCTTCCATCATGGCTACCTGTTGGTCGTGCGTTTGTTTCTAGGGCTGCGCTGCGAGGACCTTCAATGCGGCGCTAAAGTCATCCGCAGCGAGCACTACCGCCAAGTGGCTGACTCTCTGCAGGAGGATGGCTTCTGCATCGACACCGAGCTACTGACCGCCCTCAAGGAGCGCGGCTTCGGCTGGCTGGAGGTTCCGATCAACTGGGCCGAGAAAAAGGGCGGGAAGGTCTTCCCACTGATCGACAGCTGGAAGATGTTCGCCGGCGTGCTACGCATTCGCAGTCGGCATCGCTAATCAAGGCTAATCAAGCCCCTTGGAAGGGAGGCCTCACAGGAACGCCTCGCTCACTGAAGTATTCTTTGGCTTCACCCACGGTGTGCGTGCCAAAGTGAAAAATACTAGCAGCAAGCACGGCATCTGCCTTGCCCTCGTCGAGCACGTCCACCATGTGCTGCAGATTTCCTGCTCCGCCGCTGGCGATGACTGGGATGCCCACGGCACTGGAGATTGCGGCAGTCAATTCAATGTCGTAGCCGGCCTGAGTGCCATCAGCATCCATGCTGGTGAGAAGAATTTCACCCGCACCACGGTTCCAGACCTCCTTGGCCCATTCCACAGCATCGAGGCCCACCGGGTTGCGGCCGCCATGGGTATAAACGCCCCACTTGCCAGGGCCCTCCCGTTTCGCGTCGATGGCAGTCACGATGCACTGGCTGCCGAAAGCTTTTGCACCCTCGTCCACCAGACCGGGATTCTTCACCGCAGAGGTGTTGATGCCCACCTTGTCGGCTCCGGCCAAAAGCATCTCGCGCATGTTCTCCACCGAGCGGATGCCGCCACCCACCGTCAGTGGGATGAAGCAGTGCTCGGCAGTGCGTCGCACCACGTCGACCATGGTGTTGCGATTGTCGGAGGAGGCTGTGATGTCGAGGAACACCAGTTCATCCGCCTCCTGCTCGTTGTAGGCCATGGCGGCCTCCACCGGATCTCCGGCATCGATCAGGTCGACGAAGTTGCCTCCTTTGACCACGCGGCCAGCGGTGACTTCGAGACAGGGAATGATCCTCTTGGCGAGCACGGCGGGAGCTTTCTCGATCGCTGGAATCTAAGCAAGAAAAACACCCCGGATCCGAAGGGACCACGGGGTGTGGGAAATCGTAAGGCTGAGAGCTTACACCTGGGTGGGTGGGCGGCCTTAAAGCTTCGGCTTGCCAGCGCGGCGGACAGCACCGAAACGCTTCTGGAACTTGTCGATGCGACCCTCGGTATCCACGAACTGGGCCAGTCCGGTGAAGAAGGGGTGTGAATCGGAGGTCACGCCGATGGAAATGACGCTGTGCTCGACACCATCGATGGTCTCCTTCTTGTCGGAGGTCTTGGTCGAGCGCGTGATAAAGCGCTTACCGGTGGTCATGTCGACGAAGACCACGGGATTGTACTCGGGATGAATCTCTGCTTTCATTGGGGAATGGGGGTAAACCAACACGTTACCGACGCGCTGGGGCGGGGAGAATCGCCAAATTCAGGGCTCTGTCAAGCGAGCAACCATAGAAAACGGTGCCAGGCACTATAAAATTTCACTTCAATAAACATTTAAGCTTGATTAATTATTTAAGTGTTTTGAAATGATTGTCCGTCTTTTTAGTCGCATTTCTTAAAAAAGCGTCTACAATCGTCCCCGTTATGGCAATCACTTCGAAACGTACCCGCTTCTCGCGCCGCCTACCCGATCACGTCACTGACGAGCTCTGCAACGTGCTGTCCGAGAAAAAAGTATTCGGCTTCAACGACCTCTTCGAGGCCGTTTTCGCCAATCTTAAGGAACGCAACGCCGTCAGTGGTGGAGAGGAAATGCTCCGCCTTCGTGCCTATGAGAAGCTCCAAAACTTGGTCACCCGCGGCCTCGTCGAGAAAATCGGCAAGGAATACAAGGGCACCGACCGTGTTCACGAAGCTTCCAGCGCCTATGCCGCCGAGCAGGAGGCCGCTGCCCAGGACTGATCGTCCGTCGTAAGCAACTCAATCAATTCAAACCAAGCCCACATCCTCACGGATGTGGGCTTTTTTCTGCCCCTGAGACTTGGATTTTCTTTTGGCAAACGCCCCAATCTGCTCTACCACAGGCGCAGCCGACCATGCCTGAGAACTACCTTCCCGTCCTCTTCCAAGCGATCATCGCCACCGGCTTCGCAGCGACCGTGCTGGCACTCAGTGTGATTCTCGGCCGAGCCGGGCGAAATGCTCCCGCCAAAGACATGGCCTATGAGTGTGGCATGAAGCCCATCGGAGATGGCGCCTCTAGGTTTTCGGTGAAGTTCTACCTCGTGGCCATGCTCTTCGTGCTCTTCGATATTGAAGTGGTCTTCATGTATCCTTGGGCGGTTCAATTCCGCGATTTGCTCGACCACGGTGCCACAGCCCTAGTGAGCATGGCCAGTTTTGCCGGAATTCTGGCTCTGGCCTACGTTTATGCCCTCAAGAAAGGTGCCCTGAACTGGAAATCCTGAAAATTCAGGAAGCAGTTCGCCGGTTGGCACGAAATGGGCATTCAACATCACCATTGCTTTGAAGATTCAGCTTCCAGAAGACGCTCCATTCACCCCGGCCCAGCGGGCCTGGTTGGATGATTTCCTCGCCAAGGCCTTGGCAGAGGCTTCCGCTCCCTCCAGTGCAGCTGATGCGGTGCCTGTCACGGTGCTTTTCGGCACCCAGACGGGAAATGCCGAGGGACTGGCCAAGAAACTGGTGAAAACCCTCAAGAAGCGCCATTTCGAGCCAACCCTTGCCGACATGGCCGACTACGAACGGGACAAGCTGAGCGCCGAAAAGAACCTCCTGATGATCGTCTCAACCTACGGCGATGGCGAACCCCCAGACAACGCCATCGAGTTTCACGGCTGGCTGATGGGCGACAGCGCTCCCAAGCTAGAGGGCCTCAACTATTCGGTGCTGGCCCTCGGCGACAGCGAGTATCCCGATTTCTGCCAATGCGGCATCGAGTTCGATACGCGCCTCGCTGAACTGGGAGCCAACCGCATCAGTGACCGGGTCGATGTCGATGTCGATCCGGACGAGCCCTATGCACGGTGGTCCGCCGAGGTGCTGGCCGCTCTCAGCCCCGCTGCAGCCGAGGCTGCCGTGGAAGAGGAGCCGGAGGAAGTCGAAGAAGGCTACTCCAAGAAGAACCCCTTCCCCTCCCGGGTCCTGCACAACCGCAACCTCAACGGACCTGGCTCTAAAGAGACCCATCATCTCGAGTTCACTCTCGAAGGCTCCGGCCTCGAGTATGAGGTGGGTGATGCCCTCGCCGTGGTGCCCCGCAACGACCCAAAGCTGGTCGACGAGATCATCGCCAACCTGCCCTTCAAGGCCGATGACGTGCCGGGCAAAGACGGCAAGGAGATTCCCCTGCGTGATGCTCTCATGGGTCATTACGACATCGGTGCCCTAAGCAAAATTGTGATCAAGAAGTGGCAGGCCAAGAGCGGCTCCCCCTTCCTCCGTTCGCTGGTCGAGGCCGAGGACGCTCAAGCCTACAAGGACTTCTGCTGGGGCCGCGAACTCATCGATCTGGTGATCGACCATCCCGCTGACTTCAGCGATGCCGAGGAGTTCGTCTCGGTGCTCAAGAAGCTGCAGCCTCGCCTCTACTCCATTGCTTCCAGCCCCAACGCCCATCCTGGCGAGGTCCATTTGTGTGTGGGTGTGGTGCGCTACGAAACCCATGGCCGAAAGCGCGGTGGCGTCTGCTCCACCTTCATGTCGGACCGCATCGACAGCGAGACCCGGCCACTGGTCTTCGTCCACCAGAACAAGAATTTCCGCCTTCCGGAGGACCAAAGCACCCCGGTGATCATGGTCGGGCCAGGCACCGGAATCGCCCCCTTTCGAGCCTTTCTTGAGCAACTCCGCATCAACCCCACCAAGAGCCGCAACTGGTTCTTCTTCGGCAATCCCTATTCCGCCACCGATTACCTCTACCAGGAGGAAATCGAAGGCTATGTGGCCGATGGCACTCTCGAGCGCCTCGACCTTGCTTGGTCACGCGACCAGCAGGATAAGATCTACGTTCAGCACCTGATGACTCAGCAGGGCGCGGAACTCTGGAAATGGCTGGAGGAAGGCGCCGCCTTCTACGTCTGTGGTGATGCTTCACGCATGGCCAAAGATGTGGATGCGGCCCTGCACCAACTGATCATCGATCACGGTGGGAAATCGGAAGAAGAGGCCAAGGAATACGTGGCCGCGATGAAGAAGGCGAAGCGCTACCAGCGCGATGTTTATTGACGATCTCTCTCGTCGAGGAAGATTCCGGCGAGATCAAAGCAACGGCGAGCCAGCAACTTTGCGGCGGAATCGTCGGTCATGGTGACTCCCTCCTCGCTGATTTCGGCGAGGTAGATCTTCCAGGCGTAATTGGCGAGCACCTCGGGATCGTGATTCGAGGGCGCTTTGGGTGGCTTGGAAGAACCACCGCCACCACGGGAACGGCGACGGCGAGGATTTCTACCATCGGACTCTTTGCCATCCTCCTTCTTGGATTCTTTGGGCTGTGTGTCCTCTTTGCTCTCTTTCTGGGATTCGTCTGACTTTGAATCCGATTTGCCCTCCGGCTTAGCTTCAGGCTTGGGTTTCTTGGCCGACTTCTTCTTGGCCTTCTTTTCCTTGCTTGCAGGCTTCTTGTCGGCAGTGGCTTCAGCCGGTTTTCCGACAGCTGATTTGTCTTCAGCTGGCTTGGCTTCGGCTTCCTTGGGCTCGGTTGAATTGGCGTCTTCGCTCATGGGTGGGCCGGGATCGTATCAGAAGTTTCGGATATCGTCCCTGTTTTCTCGGACTTTCTTATCAGGATCGTAAACGTCGGTTTGGCCGTCCTTTCCGGTAGACCAGAGGTCAAAGTCGGGGTTCTGGGCATTCGAGCCCTTGCGGTAGAGATAGGGGCGACCCCAGGGATCGAGAATTTTCAGACTCTTGGGTGGAATGCTAGAAGTGGTTTTCTTCACCCAGCGTTGCTTGTCACTCCGAGGGTCGAGCTCCTTTAAATAGATCTTAATTTCATACCCCACGCCCTTGGTCTTGTAGTTCCAGCCGTCGTAGAAGAGCGCATCGTACAACTCCTCACTGATATCCCCATGGAGAGGGCTGTCCTCGTCTAAACCCGGATATTCACCCCAATCGTGTTTGTATGCCTCAATGGCCTTACTCAGCAACTCGACATCAACTTTGGCTCTTGCAGTCGTTTGATTGCCGTCGCTTTCCCGATTCCAACCGGCCACCGCCAATAGGGCTCCGATAAGAATAGCAGCGGCAATAATCTTTTTCTTGGACCAAGGAGCCGCCTTACGCCTCGGTTCGTCCTGCAAAACACTCAGAAGTTGCGGATGTCATCTTTGTTGTCAGGATCCGTCTTGTCTGGATTGACTAAATTACTATTGCCGTCCTTGCCTCTCGACCACAAATCAAAGTCGGGATTTTGTGCATCATCACCCTTTCGATAGAGATAATTGCGTCCCCAGGGATCGGTAATTTTGAGAGATGCGGGAGGGGTATTGCCGTTGGTCTTCTCTAGCCAGCTTTGTTTGCCACTGCGAGGATCCAGTTGATTGAGGTAGATTTCGATTTCATCACCCACCCCATTGGTCTTGTAGTTCCAGCCATCATAGAAGAGGGCGTCATAGAGCTGCTCACTGATGTCACCATCAACCGCAGTGTTCTCATCGAGACCGGGGTATTCCCCCCAGTCATTCTTGTAGGCCTCGATACCCTTCGATAGCAGTTCGATATCAACCTTTGCCTTGGCGTTGGCCTGCCTGTCATTGACGAAGCCAAAACCTGCAGCCGTGATGGCGATCAGGATGATGATGATGGTGATCACCGTCATCATCTCGATCAGCGTGAAACCACGCCGAGGCTTATAAAATCCTTGGTTCATTCGGACAGTATAACGGATTTGGCGCACCAAATCAACTTTCACTCATGGTCGAGACCATCTTGATCAGCGGCAGGAACAGCGCAAACACCACAGATCCGACCACAAGGGCCAAAATCACGATCATCACAGGCTCCAGAATCGAAGTCAGGGCGGCAACGGATGAATCCACCTCGTCATCGTAGACATCAGCGACTTTCAAAAGCATTTCCGGCAATTGGCCGGTTTCCTCACCCACGTCGACCATGGAGATCACCATGCTGGGGAACACGCCCGAGGCCTGCAGGGGAGCCACAACGCTCTCCCCTTCCTTGACGGCCTCATGAACCTTGTCGATCGCATCGGAAATGACCACGTTGCCGGCAGTATCACGGGTGATGTTGAGAGCCTGAAGAATGGGCACACCCGAGGTGACAAGAGTACCCAAAGTGCGGGAGAATCGAGCCACGGAGCTCTTGCGTTGAAGATCACCAATAATGGGCGATTTCAGTTTGGCGGTATCGATCACTCGGCGCCCACCCGCTGTCTTGCCCCACATTCCAACCAGGAAGTAGAGGATAAAGAACGCGACAAAAACGAACACGATATTGGGCAGCGGCCCGACGGAGGTCTTTAGACAGAACTCCGACGCCCCGAAAACAATCTGCGAAATCATCGGCAACTCCTGTTCGTTCTCGTCGAACATCTCCTTGAACTTGGGAACGATGAAAATCATCAGGAACACCAGGATGCCGACGGCGATCAGCATCACAATGATCGGATAGACCATGGCCGAAACGATCTTATTCTTCAGCTTCTGAGCCTTCTCCTGATACTCCGCAAGGCGGGTGAGGACGAGTTCCAACACACCACCAAGCTCACCGGCCTTGACCATGTTCACGTAGAGCTTGTTGAAGATATTGGGGTGCTGTGCCAGCGATTCCGAAAAGGTCGAGCCACCCTGAACGTTGTCGGCGAGCTGATTCACGGTATGTTTGAGCAGCGGATTGGGTTCTTGTTTCTCAAGAACCGTCAGGCTGCGGACCAAGGGGAGGCCGGAATCAATCAGGGTCGCCAGCTGGCGGGTGAAGATCATCAGGTTCTTGGGCTTCACCTTGAGACCGAACTGTCCCTTGAGCGCTGAGGGCTTGGCTCCGCCCTTCTGCTTATTCTTGCTGGCCGCAGCTGCCTTGCTGGGCTTGGCCGCTTTGCCTTCCTCTTGAATGTGGGTCGGATAGAGCTGCTGATCGCGAAGAATCTGAATGGCTTCTGCTTCGGATCCGGCTTCAATTGCGCCGGTGCTCTGTTCTCCTTTGGCGTCTAGGGCGATGTACTGGAACTTGGCCATGGATGGTTTGGGTGGAGGTTTTTGGGGATTGAGAGGGAGATCAGGTGTACTTCAATACTTCTTCGATGGTCGTATTGCCGAGATAAATATTGCGGAGGCCGTCTTCACGCAGAGTATTCATGCCCAATTCGATGGCCTTCTGCTTGAGAACCACGGTGGGAGCGCGGCCGGTAATCATTTCCCGCAGGGTATCGTTGATATCCAGCAGTTCGTATAGTCCCTGACGGCCTCGATACCCGGTCTGAGCGCAGGTATCACAGCCGGCACCGGTGTAGAATTCCTTGTCTCCAAGCTCATGCGCGGAAACACCGAGCTGACTGAGAATGGCTTCGGTCGGCTCATAAGCTGCCTTGCAGTCTGGGCAAATGCTGCGGACAAGCCGCTGGGCCAGAACACCCTCAAGTGACGCCGCGACCAGGAAGGGCTCGCAGCCCATGTCGAGCAGACGGGTGACCGCGCCTGGGGCATCGTTGGTATGAAGTGTGGAGAGCACCAAGTGACCAGTCAGCGCTGCCTGAATACCAATAGCCGCGGTGTCCTTGTCGCGCATCTCACCAACCATGATGCGGTCGGGATCCTGACGCAGGAAGGCGCGCAGCACGCGCGGGAAGGTCAGGCCAATGGCCTCGTTTACGGGAATCTGCACGATGCCGTCGATGTCGTATTCCACCGGATCCTCCGCGGTGAGCAGTTTGGAATCGATGGTGTTGATGCGACGCAGTGCGGCGTAAAGCGTGGTGGTCTTACCAGCACCCGTGGGGCCGGTGACGATGAAGATGCCATTGGGCTTCTCGATGGTATCCGCGATGTAATCGTAGATGTGGTTGGGCAGGCCCAAGTTGTCCAGCGAGAGATTGACGGAGGCACGGTCAAGCACCCGCAACACGATGGATTCGCCGTAAATGGTTGGAAGAGAGGAAACACGCATGTCGACGTGCTTCTCGCCAACCTGCTTCACGATGCGGCCATCCTGAGGAACCCGGCGCTCGGCGATGTTCATGTTCGCCATGACCTTCACGCGAGAGAGAATCGGCAGGGCCAAGTGAACCGGCGGAGGAGCCATCTCATAGAGGGCGCCGTCGACCCGGTAGCGAATCTTGAAGTCATCCTCGAAAGGCTCGAAGTGGATGTCCGAGGCCTTTTCCTTGATTGCCTGGTACAGCACCAGATCGACATAACGGATGATGGGCGCGGAGTTGACCTCGTTCTCGAGGTCCTCGTCGCTTAGATCGATGGAACTGAGCTCGAACTGATCGAGAATGTCCTGCATCGCCTTACCCTCGCCGCCATAGCATTCGTTGATCTTGGCCTCGACGAGGTAGTCGGGAGCGACCACCACACGGATATCGCGTTCCAAGGCGAAACGAAGATCCTCGACCACCTGCGGGTTGAGCGGATCGACCAAGGCCACACTGAGGCCGTCGTCATCGAATTTCACCGGCAGGGCACCATGCAGACGAGCCGTTCCCGCAGGCACCAGCGAAAGCAGCGCATCGGCGGGATGCCAGTCCCGGATGTCCACCACCTCGGTTCCCAACTCGGTAGCCACGATGGGCCAGATGTCATCGCGGTGTTGGACCACCTCGAAATCGGCGAGAATCTCGGCGATCTCCTTACCGCTATGTTCCACCTCGGACAGGATATCCTGTGCCAGCGCGGGGTCGACGAGACCGCGTGCCTGAAAGAGGTCGATGATCTGTTGGTTATCCATTCGGGGCGGGGTTGAGTGAGAAGACTAGGTTGAGAGAAAGGTAAGGTGATCAGTCCATGTCGGACATGGTGGCGTGCACCACCTCGTTGGCTGAGGTCAGGCCGGCGAGCACCTTGCGGATGCCGTCCTCGCGCAGGGTGCGCATGCCAAGTTCGCGCGCACGGCGGCGAAGCTGGCCGGTGGTAAGATTGGAGTTGATCATCTGGCGAACCTCGTCATCGACACTAAACATTTCGAAGATGCCCATCCGGCCCTTGAAGCCGAGACTGCGGCAGCGGTCGCAACCGACGGGCCCACGGATTTCGGCATCGCCGATGCGGGTAGGATCAATTGACAGGGCTCTGAGCTCCTTATCGGTGAGTTCGGTCGGAGCTTTGCAGATGGGGCAGAGACGGCGCACGAGACGTTGAGCGAGCACCGCACGCACTGCGGAGGCAATGAGGAAGGGCTTCACCCCAATGTCGGAGAGACGGGCGACAGCGGATGGAGCATCGTTGGTGTGGAGGGTGGAGAACACCAAGTGACCGGTGAGCGAGGCGTTGATCGCGATGTTGGCGGTTTCCGCATCCCGAATCTCCCCCACCATGATGATGTTGGGGGCCTGACGCAGCATGGCACGCAGCGCTGCAGCAAAGCTCATACCGATGTCGGTCTTGACCATCACCTGGTTAATACCGGGAAGCTCATATTCGACCGGATCCTCAACTGTGATGATCTTCTTGTCCGGCTTATTGATGACATTAAGGCAGGCATACAGCGTGGTGGTCTTACCGGAACCGGTCGGACCGGTGACCAGCAGAATACCATCAGGAAGACCGAGCAGACGCTCGAAGCTCTGCTGGTCATCTGAGAAAAAGCCGAGTTCAGGCAGACCCAAAAGTAGAGCGGTCTTATCGAGAATACGCATCACGATGGACTCACCATGATTGGATGGGACCGATGACACACGAAGGTCGACATCCTTGTCGCCCATCTTGAGCTGGATGCGTCCATCCTGAGGTAGACGCTTCTCGGCAATCGACATGGTGCCACTCATCACCTTGAGACGCGCGATGATGGAAGGTAGCAGCTTCTTGGGATGACTATCGGTATGAACCAGTTTGCCATCGAGACGGTAACGAATGCGCACCGAGGTCTCGAGCGGTTCAATATGAATGTCCGACGCCTTCATCCGCATGGCCTCGGTCAACATGTGCATCACCAGTCGAATGATGGGTGCATCATCTTTTTCATCGCCGTCTTCTTCATCGGTGGAAGTGACAAAAATTCCATCCTCCTTACGCGCAGCAGGACCCTCCACTTCGTAGAGTTCGGAAAGGTGCTCCGAAATATCATTGATGGTGGCGCAGGCGAAATCGAGTTCGCGACCGAGGATGGTGGGCAGACTGTCGAGAGTTTCGAAATTGAGTGGGTCGGGAATCGCAACCTTGAGGGTAAGCCCGTCGTCCTTCATCGGCACGCAGAGGAAGCGTTCGGCAATATCGGTCGGAATCTGTTCCACCAGGCTCGGATCGATTTCGGATTCTCTAAGTGAGACGAAATCCATGCCCGCATTCATTGCCAGCGTGCTGGCCAGATCCTCCTGGCTCAGGGTCCCCGTATTCAGCAGGCGTTCAATCAGAGTCTCATTGGCACTGACCGAACCCCGTGCTGACTCCACCTCTTCCGCTGTTACCAGGCCTGCCTCGATCAATAATTGGGCAAGATAATCTTCGTTAGAAAACACGGGGAGCTGTCTTGGGAGGGGTTTAATTCAATCGCTTTGAACCATCTGGATGGACTGCGACTCTGCGAGATTGTTCAAGCCCGGCCGGTTTGTCAACATACCACCACTGCCTAAAATCATTTTCCCTGATCGATTTTTGGACAGCGTTCAGGGGGCTTCTTTGCCCTCGATCAGCTTCATGGAGGCCAGCCATTCATGCAGCCGTTGTGGCCACCCATCGGAGTCCCCCCTGCCCCTCAAACCAAATCCGTGTCCACCATGTGCATACACATGACATACAACAGCCACACCCTTCTCCGCGCAGGCAGCTGCAAACTCGGTAGAGTTGCGCAATGGCACGGCCCTGTCATCAGCCGCATGAATGAGGAAACAAGGCGGTGTATCGGCATCCACACGCTGGTGGGTGGATACCCGGTTCTGCAATTCCTCGGCAGGTTCCTGGCCGATTAGGCGAACTTGGGAGCCCTTGTGCATCCAGGGCGAATTCATGGCGATGACGGGATAGACCAGGATCGCAAAATCCGGCCGGCAGGAATACTCCATGTGCAACGATTCCTGCTCGAACTTCTCCTTGTGCAGAGTGGCGGTCATCGAGGTCAGGTGGCCACCCGCTGAGGAGCCCATCACACCTACCTTGGCTGGGTCCACTCCCCACTCCTTGGCGTTCGCCCGCATCGTCCGGATGGCAGCACGAGCATCGAGCAGAGGCGCGGGAAATTGGAGTTTGGATTCCGGGTTACTGCTAACGCGGTACTTTACGATCATCGCGACCACTCCCCGCTCGACCATCCACTTTGCATAATCGTAACCCTCGTGCCCCATGGCGAGAGCCGTGTATCCACCACCGGGAAAAATCACCACTGCCGCGCCGGTCCGTTTTTCAACGGGAGGCATCAGGACCTTGTAGGCGGGCTCGGTGACATGCCGGAATCCACCGTCAGCATATTCACCCCGTTGCCTTACCTCCTCCTTCACCACCGGTGGATTGGCTCCCAGGGGAGCGCCGTCCGGAAACAAGGGCTTCCATTCCTCAGCAGCGTGGGTCACTGCCGCGCAGCACATCGCAAGGGACATGATCCATCTCATGTCGATCATTCTGAGAACTGCCAATGATCACCACAAGGGAGAAGCTGAAGCACAGCGCCGACCCCTTGGTTCTTCATGAGACAAGTTACAGACGAACGGCCAAGCGCGTTTCCGGCTTAAGCGGAAATTCACGCACCTGCTTGACGTGGGAACGGCGGTGAATACCGATCAACAGACCCACTGAGGCCAAGCTGAGAACCAGACTAGTGCCACCGTAACTCACGAAGGGCAGCGGCAGACCATCATTGGGAAGGAGCGCTGTGGTCACTGCAATGTTCTGAATAGCTGGAACCACAATCAGACAAGTCAGACCCAAGGCCAGACAACGATTGAAAACACTGTTGGCTTGCAGCGCGATGCCAACACCGGCGATGGCGATCAACAGGTAGAGGAAAACCACGCCCAAGGTGAAGCCGAGTCCGAGCTCCTCACCGATGACCGGGAAAATGAAATCAATGTGAGCGAAGGTCAGGGTACCGAACTTTTCCACCCCGTTACCGAGGCCGACACCGGTGGGACCTCCGTTACCCAAGGCGAGAAGTGCACGCCATTGCTGCATGCCTCGGTCAAGCTGATGAACGGGATCATCGAGATTCAACCAGGCTTCGATCCGACCCCAACGGTTGGCATTGTTGACGAGATACCAGAAGACTGCGCCACAGGCGGCAAGGGCGGTCGGAACCATGTAGATCAAGCGAGTGCCCATGCAGAAGAAGATGGCAGCACAGGTTGCGGCCAGGGTAAGCGCGGAGCCGACATCGGTCTCTCCGGCAATCAACATCAGGGGCACCCCAATGATCATGCCCGGCACCACAAAGCCGCGCCAGAAGGTGTGGGTCTCGGACTGCCAGCGCGCAAACCAACTCGCCAACCAGACCACCACCACGATCTTGGCCAACTCGGAGGGCTGGAACTGATGGATGACGGGCATCCGAATCCAACGCTTGGATCCGTATTGCTCGACCCCAATGCCGGGCACGTAACAGAGGACCAACAGAACGCAGGCGAAGCCGAGAATCCAGGGCGAGAACTTGCGAAAGCGCTCAACCGGCATCAGTGCCGCAATGACGGCGAATACCAAGCCGGCTGCGGCGAAGCAGGCCTGCCGGGTCAGGAAGTGATAGGGATTCTCCATCCCTTGGACCCAGGCACTGGTGCTCGCAAGCATCACCAGACCGAGGCCGACCAGAAGGGCGACCGCGGTGCAGAGGATGATGGAACAGTAGCGAGCCATGTGGGTTGAGTGTACGATTCGGAGATGCCGAAGCTGTCAGGGAATCCTGAGAGTCATGCCGAGGCGCAACTTGCGCGGATCACTGATGCCGTTGGCTTCCATGAGTTTCTTTTGATCCACACCGTGACGATGGGCGATTCCCCAGACGGTATCGCCTTTCTTAACTACATACTTGTCACCGCTGGCTGCAGTGACGGGGGTGGCACGGGGAGCGTTGCGGGTATCGATGGCCTCGACCAAACCCTGATCGCGAACGGGAACGGCGGGCCTTGGAGCTGGCTGCTCAACGGGCTGGCGAACCTGCACGGTCACCGGTGTCGCTGCATCCGGGCGGGGAGCCTTGATGACCACGCGCTTGACCGGAATCTTCAACAGATGGCCAGGGCGTGGCGTTTTAACTTTATCATTCATTGCACGCAAATCTCGCTCAGAAACATCGAGTGTGGCGGCAATCGAGGCATAGGTCTCACCCTGGCCGACGATGTAGGGCTTTTCGTTGGGAGCCATCTGTGAGCGGACCACCCCCGAGTCGGAAGCGCCTTGGCTGGCTGGTTTGACGGGAACCACGTCCTGCACATTCTCTTGAGTTGCTGCACTCTCCTCGATCGGACGATCACTGAGGAAATTGTGATGGATGAGAATCATCGCGATCGCGATGACGTGGATCAGCAGGATCACGAACAGGGCACGACCAATACGTGCGCTGGCCTGGCCGTCATCAAAGTCCCTGGCGTTGGCAGTGGTCGCAGCGCGCTGCTTGCGACGACGGCCGGAGGTGACCGCACTGAGTTTGCGAAACACACCCTTGGACACGGGTTTGCGTTTGGTGGGTAAGGTCTGGGATTTCATTGGCATGCTTGTTCTGGATTGAGGTTTTGATTTATTGAAGTTGATGGACCAGCTGGCGGAAGTGGTCGCCACGCTGTTCATAGCCGGAGAATTGATCGAAAGAGGAGGTCCCCGGTGAGAGGAGGACCACACTACCTCGTGGTGCCAGGTCACGGGCCTTGGCCACCGCCTGATCAAGAGTCTCAACCTGCTCACTCGGTGCAGCACCATCGAAGGTCTCAAGTAGCTGGACTGCGATCTCACCAAAGGTGATCACCAGCAGGACCTTCTCAGGCAACAGCGGGATGAGGTCGGAATAATCGAGACCCTTGTCCTTACCACCACAGATCAGAACGACGGGTCGAGTTTGCGAGCGCACAGCGCTGATCAAGGCATGCAGGTTAGTAGCTTTGGAGTCGTTGAGATACTCGACACCATCAAGCGTGCGAATGAGCTCACAGCGATGGATGGGCGGGGTGTAACCACGGAGTGCCTGGCAGATCACCGCCATCGGAATATCCAAGGCGCGGCAGGAGGCCATGGCCGCCATCAGATTCTCAGCGTTGTGGAGTCCACGAAGAGCCGTGTCCTCGGTCATACGCAGCACCAGCTCACCCTTGTGCAGCACTTTCTCACCATCGGAATACCAGTCGGCATTTTCATCCTCGGTGGAGAAGCTCACAAACTCAGCTGGCAGATCGGGAAGAGCCTCACCGGAACGAGCCACGACCACGTCACCTTCACCGACATTCTTGAAGATGCGCAGCTTGGCCTTTTTGTATGCCTCCACCGTTGGGTAGCGATCCATGTGATCCGGCGCAAAATTCAACCAAACCGCGACCTTGGGACGCAGAGCGTCGATGGTTTCGAGCTGGAAGGAGCTGAGTTCGAGCGCCACGGCATCCGGCAACTCATCCGCCAACAGCACTTCGGCAAAGGGCAACCCATAGTTACCGCAGGCGGTGCCACCCATACCGGCCTGCTTCAGCATGCAGGCGATCAACTCGGTCGTGGTGGTCTTGCCGTTGGTGCCGGTGATACCGACAATTTGGCCTTCATAGAGGCGCGCAGCCAACTCCACTTCACCGATGACTTCGTCCACTCCCTTACTGTAGGCAGCGACATAGGAACCGTAGGTATCAATGCCCGGACTGACGACCAGCACGTCCGCATTCATTTCCGAAGCGGCAGCCTCATCGGCATGCGGATGTGGATCCACTCCACCAGGAAGACCTTGGAATGCGTCGTCTCCAGCCTGATCCCAGAGCGAAACGTTGGCACCCTCTTTCAAGGCAAGCTGCGCCGCGGCCCGGCCGCTACGGCCGGCACCGAGAATGGCAATGTGCTTGTCCTTGAGTTTCATATTGAGAGATGGGTAGGCGATCCGGTTGTTCGGTGGGTTAAGCAATTTTCAGCAAGGCGAGCCCGAACAGCGCGAGCATGATGGAGAGAATCCAGAAACGGATGATGACCTGGCTTTCGTGCCAGCCGAGCAGTTCAAAGTGATGGTGGATGGGCGACATCTTGAAGATGCGCTTCTTGCGCAGCTTGAAGCTGCCCACCTGAAGAATGACCGAAGTGGCTTCCATCACGAAGACGCCACCGATGATCACGAAGAGAAGTTCCTGCTTGGTGCAAATCGCGGCGGTGGCCAGACCACCGCCGATGGCTAGGGATCCGGTGTCACCCATGAAGACCTTGGCCGG
>CAZIPY010000083.1:0-16942 GCA_964541125.1 uncultured Luteolibacter sp.
TGACAGTCATTCCTTGCACACCCACCTCGGCGAGGGCCTCCTTGACTTCTTCAAGCTTGAACGGTTTGATGATCGCTTCGATTTTTTTCATAAGATTCGGTGGATTAAATGATGGGTAAGTTCTGATAAGCACCCAGCGTGCCAAGTTTGCTTCAATCGGCCCTCAACACGGGTAAAAAACTAGCATTTCGAGGTTTCTGCTGACGAGTCCAAAACGCCAAAAAGCCCATAATTAGGTGGATTCAGGCGCATCGGGCAGATTTTTGATGGCACTGAGACCAAATCTCCAGAGCCAGAGCAATGAGAGCAGAATGGCGGCAAGGCCCACGTGAAGGACCTGAACCCAAGAGTAGATGTGGATTTGGGACATGATGACACCCAGAATCATTTGGATCCAGACAATGGCCAGCACGCCGTGCTCTGCCCAATGTTGTCTCTCTTGGGCATGGCGCCTGGAAAACCACCAACAAAAGGTCGCCAGGACAAATATCAGCCAGGATCCGCTTCGGTGGGCCAAATAGATGGCTGAGGATTCAAGCTGGCCGATCCAACTGGACCGGCTGGCATCCTGCGGCAAATCTCCATGACCTTTGGCCATTTCATCGGTCATCTCACGCACCTGAGCGCCCAGAATCCCCTCAATCACCACGAACACCAACAAGGCCGTAACCAGCCATCTGGACTTCAGAAGGGCATCTGCCGCCATTTTGACACGCCAAGGCTTATTGCATCCACCCCAAGCACAGAACGCCAGCATCCCGGTCAAAGCCATCGCCAGTGCCAAGTGAGCCGTCAAAACTCCTGGTTTCAGGCCGCTGTAGACCACCTTTGCTCCCATCCAGGCATTGATCAGCACCACGAGCAGGCTCGCCAGAGCCATGGCAAAGACCCAAGGACGGGCTTTGATCTGGGCAAAGGCGGCGATAAAGGTGGCCAGAGAGAGGAAACCGACCGGCAAGGCCGTCAGGCGGTTGATGAATTCGGTCCATACGTGGCGCGGGTTGAACTCGGCCCGCAGAGTCTCCTCGGTAATTTCCGCAGGATTGCGCCCCATGCGCTCGGCTTTCTTCTGGAAACGCTCAATGGGGAGGGCGTCAAAATCGACCTGCTCGACCGAGGTTGGCGGGATCAGGCAGCCCCAGCAGGTGGGCCAGTCAGGGCAACCCATGCCCGCCCCGGTAACCCGCACCGTCGCGCCCACGAAAATCAGCAACAGCACCGATGCCAGCGCGGCCGTAGCGAGTTTCTGGAAGAGCGTCATCGCTGGGAACATGGTCCCGAGAGCCGACAATGCCAGCGAAAACAAATGGGTCTTCGCGGCCGTCAGGCCTTCAGCTTGCCAGTGCCCTTAGAGGGACTCGAAGGCTTGGAAGGTTTCTCCTCCGAAGATTCCCTCTTCTCCAGCTTGCGCGTGATGGCGGGAGGAGCATCAGAATCACCTCCGGCAATCGCCACACCCAACCAACGCAATTCCTCGCTGCCATCGAGAAAGACCTTCAGAGTCATGGTTAGCGGCACGGCCAAAAGCATGCCGAAGGGCCCCCAGACCCAGCCCCAGAACATCACGGAGATAATCACGACCAGGGTGGAGATGCCGAAGCGCTTGCCCACCAGAACCGGCTCAATGAAGTTGCCGAGGAAGTTGTTGATCAGCAGATATCCACCAGCCACTAGGATGGCGGTTGGAGGACCGGAAACAATGAGTGCCAGAATCACAGGTGGGATGCCCGCAACCAGTGAACCGACCACCGGGATGTAGTTCAGCGCGAAGGCGACGATGCCCCACAGGATATAGAAATCCAGACCTGCGGCCCAACACAGCAAACCAGCTAGAAAGCCCGTCATCAGACTGACCAGGGTTTTGATGGCCAGATAACGCTGAATATCGCGGGTCGCCTTGAGCATGCGGCCGATATCGGGCCCGCTCGCCTTCGTAATGGCACTGAGGCGTTTGCCGAAGCGGTCCGCCTCAGATAGCATGAAAATGGTCAGCACCAGGAAAATGATGGTGATGCCGAAGAAGCCGAGCACCTGGCCAAGGACACCGGTGCCAAAACTGAGGATCTTTTCGAAATCGATCTGCTGGAGATTCGCCAGGTTGTTGTCCACGGCCATCTGGATCTTATCCTTGGCATCGGCCACTCCCCAGCTTTCCAGAGTGCCTGCCAGGCTCTCCGAAGCCTCACTCACCTTATCATAGACCTCGGCTGCATATTTCTCGTCCCACTTCGATTGCAAGTCGCCGATCAGCACAATACCAAGCACCACAACTCCCGCAATGAAGGCGAAATCGACGAGAACGGTAATGGCCACAGCGAGGATGGACGGCACCCTACGTGCAGTCAGCGACTTGGTTACCGGATAGGAAATCGTCGCCACAAAGAAGGCCAGTAACACTGGCACGAAGAAGCTCTGGGCCGCCTTCAGGCCCGCGATGACAATGACCAGCGAAGCAAGCACCAGCACAGTACGGGACAACCCCGACCAGACCTGCGGCTTCTGAACATTCATCACGCTAAAAGTAAACGCCCATCAAGGACGTCGCGCAATGCGTTTATGCGAACATCAGAAAAAAGTCAGTAGTAGGTCACTCCCACTCGATGCTGGCTGGCGGTTTGGTTGAGATGTCGTAGAGCACTCGATTGATCCCCGGCACATCATTGAGAATGCGGTGGCTGGTTTCACGCAAGAGCAACGGTGGGAGCTCCACCCAGTCGGCAGTCATCGCATCTTCGGAGACGACGGCACGCAGTGAGATGGCCCACTCGTAGCTACGCTCATCTCCTTTCACACCCACCGTCTTGACGGGTACAAGTCCAGCATAAGCCTGCCAGACCTTGTCATACCAGCCGTGCTCCTTGAGCTTCCCAATGAAGATCGCATCACATTCGCGGATGATCTGAAGACGTTCCTCGGTAACGACACCGGGGCAGCGCACGGCGAGGCCAGGTCCTGGGAAGGGATGGCGATGCAAAATATCGTGGGCGATTCCCAGTGATGTTCCGAGAGCTCGGACCTCGTCCTTGAAGAGCTCGGCCAGAGGTTCAAGGACCTTACCTTGAGCCTGAAGTTCGAGAATGCGGTCGACCCGGTTGTGGTGGGTCTTGATCTTCGAAGCCTTTGACTTGTCGTTGGAGGCACTCTCAATCACATCTGGATAGAGCGTCCCCTGAGCCAGCATTTCGGCGTCTCCGACTGTATCCCAAAAGACATCGATGAAGAGTTCACCGATGATCACCCGCTTCTTCTCGGGATCATCCACACCGTCCAATGCGGTCAGGAAGCGGTCGGCGCAATTGACCGTCTCAATAGGCACTCCCATGCGGTGGAAATTGTTGCGAACTTCCTCACCCTCGTCTTTGCGCATCAGGCCGTGATCAACAAAGATGGCACGCATGTTGACGCCAGCTTCGTGGAGAAGCACCGCCAAAACCGTGCTATCAACACCACCGGAAACACCACAGACGACCTGCTTACCCCCCACCTTCTCGCGGATGCCATCAATGATCTCACGCTTGAGATCATCAATGCGGAATGGCAGCAGGTCTTTCGCTTCCAACAGGAAGTTGTGAAGAATGCGCATGCCCTCGTGACTGTGAGTCACCTCAGGATGAAACTGGATACCAAAGAAGCGCTCGTTCCATTTCAGCGACACCGGTGTGCCGTGCTGATTCTTGGCGATCACTTCGGTGCCATCGGGCAGGTTTTGCACGGTGTCCGAATGGCTCATCCAGACTTGGGAGGATTCCGAGATTCCCTCGTATAGACCGGTGCATTCAACCGGGAACAGGTCCGCCGGGCCGTATTCGCGCTTGTCGCTCTTTTCGACCGAGCCGCCGAACTTGATGTTGAGCAACTGCATACCGTAGCAAACACCGAGCACGGGCACTCCGTAGTCCTTGAGGGCATCAAAATCGATGTCGGGTGCATCAACATCACTGGTACTTTTTGGTCCGCCCGAAAGAATGACCGCACCTGGCTTGCCGATTTCGGTCGGAAACTCCTCAAGGCTGTAGAGCTTGGCAAAATAGCCAAGTTCGCGAACACGGCGAACGATCAGCTGAGTGTATTGAGAGCCGAAGTCGATGACGGCGACGTGATTGGAATCGTGCATGGAATGGTAAAGGGAGAAGTAAGATTGCAAAAAAGGATCAGGCCAGCATGCCACAGCGGCATGCTCCAAGGGATGACGGAAACCTGTCAGCCAAGCGGCTGGTAATTGGTGGGCTCCTCAGTGATCACGATGTCGTGAACATGGCTTTCGCGAAGGCCACCCGGAGTCACGCGGACGAAACTGGCCTTCTCGCGAAGGTCCGAGAGGCTGGTGGCACCGACATAACCCATGCCAGAGCGAAGGCCGCCCATAAGTTGGAAGACGACATCGGCGAGAGGCCCCTTGTAGGGAACCCGGCCCTCGACACCCTCGGCAACGAGTTTGCCAGAGCTGTTTTGGGCGTAGCGGTCACCGGAGCCTTTCTGCATGGCGCCAATAGAACCCATGCCGCGGTAGGTTTTGAAACGACGGCCCTGATAGTGAACCGTCTGTCCGGGACTCTCGCGAGTTCCCGCCAAGAGTGAACCGAGCATGACGAGATCCGCGCCTGCAGCGATCGCTTTGACGATGTCTCCGGAGTAGCGGATACCACCATCGGCGATCACTCGGACACCGTTTTCCCGACAGTAGTCGGCGACATTGCGAATCGCGGTGAACTGGGGCATACCCACACCAGAGATGACACGCGTGGTGCAGATGGAACCCGGACCGACACCGACCTTGATCGCACTAACGCCGGCCTTCACCAAATCCTTCGCTCCATTCTCAGTGACCACATTACCAGCAACCACCGGTGTATCAGAGAGGTCGCAAAGTTGGCCGATCACATCAATCACGCGGCTGGTGTGTCCTGTGGCGGCATCGATGAACAAGGCATCGGCACCGGCTTCGATTAGAGCCTGCCCTCTCTCAACACAGTCGGGACCGACGCCGACGGCAGCGCCACAGCGGAGCTGACCACTCGCATCCTTGGCCGAATGGGTAAAGGTGGCACGCTTGAGAATATCAGATCCGGTAATCAGACCGGCGAGGGTGCCGTCGTCATTGATCAAGGGAAGCTTCTCAATGCGGTTCTGATAAAGAATCTGCCGAGCTTCGGCATGGCTGGTATTGGGTGCTGCGGTGACCAGTTTCTCCTTGGGGGTCATCACCTCACTGACGAGAGCGTCTTCGCGGTCCAAGTAGCGGATGTCTCGACCGGTCACCATTCCAACCAGGACCCCCTTGTCATCGACGACCGGAAATCCGGAGAAGCCATTTGCTTCCATCACAGCGCGCACATGCTGGACGCTATCTTCGAGGGTCACCGTGTGGGGCTTGAGAATCACCGCGCTTTCCGATCTCTTTACTTTGGCCACCATCGCCGCCTGCTCCTCGATTGGGCAAGCGCGGTGGATGACACCCATGCCGCCTTCACGGGCAAGAGCGATGGCGAGCTCATGTTCGGAGACCGTATCCATCGCGGCAGACACGATGGGCAGATCCAATTCGATGTCCTTGGTCAGCGTGGTTTTCAAGGTCGCCTCACCGGGCAAAACCTCACTCAATGCAGGGACGAGAAGGACGTCATCGAAAGAATAACCAAGGGAAATATCCGCCATGGGGGATTCAAGGGGAGCGACCTTCAACAGGCAAGTCTGAATGCTTCGATTTTCCGAATTATCCCTCGTCTCTCATCCATGCAAATCAAGTGATACTGCTCATGCTTCGGTGGTCCAAATTTTTGCCTTGGAGGGAGGCGGCGGACTCCCTAGATTCCGCGTCACCAAATCCCCCATGGCCAAAAAAGAATTCACCATTCAGAACAAGCTCGGCATCCACGCCCGCCCCGCGGCCCAGTTCGTCAAGACCGCCAATCGCTTCCAAGCCGAAGTCTACGTGGAAAAAGACGGCGAAGAAGTCGACGGTAAGAGCATCATGGGTCTGATGATGCTGGCAGCCGGTCACGGATCCGTCATCACTGTCAGTTCCGAGGGGTCCGATGCCGATGCCGCCATCGATGCCATCGGTGATCTGATTTCCAGAAATTTCGAGGAGGATTGAGCAAATCCCCCGTGTTTCCTGCATTTTTCAGCCATTTTGGACCGAATTTTGCACTGGCCCTCCCCGATCGGGCTCCGTATATTTCCTTAATACTCCCAAACAAAAAAAACACCTCATGAGCCTGCACGCCCAACTCAGCCCTGAAGCGATTGCCCGACTCCAAGCCCAGAAGCGCAACTCGACCATCAGCTCGCTGGTCATCGCCCTTCTCGTCATTGTCTTGATCGGTCTCGTTCTCGGACTCTTCCTTCTCGAGAAAATCGAAGAAGAACCTGTCGTCATTGTGACCTACAGTTACGAGCAGGAGAAAGAGAAGCCTGAGAAGAAGGTTCCCAAGGAAACCGTGCAGAAGAAACCTTCTTCGCCCTCCGCTTCCGTTGCCAAGGTCATCACCTCCGCAGCAGTTGCCGATGTGGCCATTCCCGTTCCGGAAGTGGAAGTCACCACTCCCTCCCTCGACTTCGGTGAGTCTTCTGACTTCGGTAGTGGTTGGGGTTCCGGCACCGGCGGCAACGGCTTCCAGTCCATCCCTTCGAGCATGCGCAAGCGCTGCTCCCCTCAGGAACGCATGTCCCGCCTCAAGGAGATGGGCGGCACCAAGGAATGTGAAAAGGCCGTGGTCAAAGCTCTTGATTGGCTTCAGGAAACCCAGAACGACGACGGCAGCTGGACTGAAAAGGGCGGCAAGCATGGCTACCCCGTTGCCATGACTGGCATGGCCATCCTCGCCTACCTCGGTCACTGCGAAACTCCTAAGTCGCCCAAATACGGCAAGACCGTTGAGAAGGGCATCATCTACCTCGTGAACGCAGCCATGAATGACGGCGCGAAAGGCCTCGTCAGCAGTGCCGGCGTTCCCGGCCACGCTCCTGCTTACGAGCACGGCATTGCCACTTACGCCCTCTCTGAGTCCTACACCTTCTGTAAAGAGGTGAAGCACAGCATCCCCAAGCTCAAGGAAGCCACCAAGAAATCCGGTGAGCGTATTCTTGAAGGTCAGACCAACTCAGGTGGTTACCTTTATGGCCTCCCCAATGGCGGCAGCAGCGGTGACAACTCCGTCGGTTTCTGGCAGCTTCAGGCCCTCAAAGCCTTCAAGCACACCAAGATCCTTCCTGACAGCAAGTTCAAGAAAGACATCGACCAAGCCATGAAGTGGCTGGAAACAGCCCAAGGTGCTAACGGCGCCATCGGTTACCGCGGCGATTCCAACCGCAGTCCTGGTCTTACCGGAGGTGGTCTGCTCTGCATGCAGTTCTGGGATCACGGTGATACCAAGGCCGCTGAGAAAGCTGCCGAGTGGATCCAAGAGAACGTCAAGTTTGGCAACTTCGGCGGCAAGGACAGCAACCTCTACTACCACTACTACCACGCCCAAGCCATGATCAACGTTGGCGGCAAGGAGTGGGATAAATACCAAAAGATGGTTCGCGATCCCATTCTCGACGCCCAGCAGTCTGACGGTTCCTGGAAACAGAAGATGAGCCATGGCCCAATTGGCGACCACATGGCCACCTGCCTGGCAACCATGCTGTTGGAGGTCTACTATCGCTTCCTGCCCGGCACCAAGTCCAAGTAAGGCAGATCTCCTGATCTCAATCTCTCATTCAGGGCAGACTTCGGTCTGCCCTGTTTTTTTGCCCCTGACCCACCCATGAGCAAACAAGGCAAAGTTCGGGCATTGGCTGCCACCCTCAGGCTACCCAATGTGCCCAGCGTTTGGAGCAACACGCTGACGGGTGTCGTCTTCGCCTGCCTGATCCACGAAGATGAAGGATTCCTCTCCTTTCTGGCTCTGCCGCTATTGATCGCCACCTGCCTCTACTTTGCTGGAAATCTGCTCAATGACTGGGCAGATCAGAAATGGGATGAAAAACACAGACCGGAACGCGCCCTGCCCAGTGGGGTTTATCATCCGAAGACTTATCTATGCTTGGCGATCAGCCTGATCGCCGTGGCCCTTGTAACCGCTTTTCTACTCAACCCATGGGCCATCTACGTAAGTCTATTTCTCACCGGCTCTATCTTGATCTACACATGGAGCCACAAACGATCCGCTTGGGGCGTCGTTCCCATGGCTCTATGCCGGGCATCCCTACCGCTCCTTGGCTTCTGCTCAACGGTCAATCCGCATGCATTCTGCTCATGCAGCCACAACCATTCCATGTGGATCCTTCTGCCAGCAGCCATGCTCTTCTCTTACCTGATCATGCTGAGTTTGCGTGCTCGAGCTGAGAGCAAACCCAGTAACTCGGCCATCATGCCGCTACTCACCGGTATGGGATTCCTGCTCCCAATCATCCTACTGATCGCGACGCCTCATGCGCCCATCAACTTTGCGGATGGCATCAAGGCCATCACTCTTGCCGCACTCCCCTATACAGTCTGGACCCTCCTTGCGCTGTCCGCCTTTCGCAGACCCATCCCGCGACAAATCTCCGCACTCCTCGCCGGGATCCCCCTGATCGATGCCTTATTCCTCATGCCCTACCTACTGCTCGGACACGTCCTTATGGAGCATCCCCTTTCCTTCTGGTTGGTCATGGCATGGGCCCCAGCCTTCATTCTGGGGCGTCTATTGCAGCGTTATGTTCCCGCGACTTGAACTCGCCCTTGATCCGGGTTTGATTCCCCACAGATGAGCATCCAGCAGAAGACCGAGCAACTCCTCGACGAACTCTCCTTGTTTCAGGATTGGACCGAGCGCTACGAATACGTGATCGGACTCGGCAAACAATTACCCGCCATCGATGACTCATCTCGCACCGAAGAACACCTGATCAAGGGTTGCCAATCCCAGGTCTGGCTGGATGCCTCACTCGATGACGGAAAGGTCCGCTACCATGCCGACTCCGATTCCGTCATTACCAAGGGCATGATCGCGCTTTTCATCCGAGTGCTCGATAATGAGAGCGCCGATGAGATCCTCACCGCGGATATGGACTTCATCGACCAGACCGGACTTAAGGAGCATCTCGCTCCAACCCGTGCCAACGCCCTCAACCTCATGGCCACCCAAATGAAACAACGGGCCCTGGGATTCGCAAACTCCTGAGCCCTATTGGCTAATGGGGACCGGACCGATCGTTCCTCCAGGAATGAAGTGAGCGAGGAAGGTATTCTGCTTCATATCCTCACGCCCCTGGGCCATATGATTGGCCCATCGAACTACCCGACGCATCAATGGCGCAGGATCCCAGCGGATGTGGGCAATCGCTGGATCACACCAATTGAAATTGGGATCAGGATCATCACAGATCAGTGACACATGATCAGGGGCATGGATACCACGGCGTGCCAGATGCTGCATCGCTGGCACGAACAACTGAGGTTCGCTGACAATCAATGCCGTCGGAGGCGTGACCTGAAATAGGGAGTCCAGACAACGATGGAAATCCTCCTTATTGTCCTTCCAGTCAGGAAGGTTGTAGGAGCTCGATTCAATACCGTGATGGATCAGGCGATCGAGAAATGCCTGCTCATACAGCGCGGGATGTGGCTTGCGGCGCTCTTCACGAACCATCATCGCTATTCGTTGATGCCCCAGCTCAACCAACTGATCCACCGCTTGTTCGACCGCGGGTATCTTTCGTGGGGACGTGCCTGCAATGGGTAGGCCCGATCTCCGGCCAAACAAGGCGAAGACTTTCAGTGGTTGTTTTGAAAACCATTCGAGCACTGCGTAGGAACCTGCGCAAACCACCCATGCATCAGCTGGAGTCTTGTTCACGAACCGTGCGACACGATCGACGTTCATTCCCAGTTCCTGAAGGCTCTTGTCGGCAAAATCAGCCTGATGACCTGCATCTTCCAAACGGTACTTCAGTTCCAGCTCATACTCACGACCCACATCCTTACGTTCGTAGGTCATGATTTGGATCCGCAGGCTAGGTGCCTTAATTTCACCCTCCGGTAAAACGATCTTACGCTTCTTACCCATGCCCTGTGCCACCAACAGCCCCTCGTTCTCAAGCTGTTGAAGAGCCAAATCCACGGTTTTTCCACTCACTTCGAGCAACTTGACCAGCTGATTTCGGCCCGGCATGGAACCGGTCCAGCGGCCTCCATAGAGTTCTGAACGCAAATAGTCGGCGACCTGCTCATGGATATGGAGAAAGCGCGCCGGTTTCATATCCTCTAACCTGCTCAAATGGACGCAGGTTGTCCAGAGCATTAAACCTGTTCACTCTCAGTGACTTGGACAAGGGTCGCAAACCACTGGGCTCGGATGCCCCTGGACCACACACCCAGGGGCTAGACACCAACCAGTCGGCTACCCCCCAATCGACGACTACCTCCGGGATTCGTCAGGATGTCTCACTCGAACCATCCCGAACAAGCCATTGCTTCCTTCAGATGATCTGATCGAGCAATGGCTTGTTTCGTTCAAATCGCTCTAGGTTGGCCAGAAAGTGCCGCACTAGGGTTTCCGACTCAGCGCGATGCCCACCGGCTGTATGAGGTGAAATGTGGCAGTTGTTCGCCATTCGGAGCACATGATCCTGCGGCAAGGGTTCGGGGTCGGTCACATCCAGCCAAGCGGCGCCAAGATGACCCGAATTGAGAGCAGCAGCCAGAGCCTCCTGTTCCACAGTTCGGCCACGACCAATATTGTAGAACACTGATCCCGGCTTCATCTGCGACAGCAGACCCTCATCGACGAAATGATGGCTATCATCATTGTCCGGCAGAATATTGACCACGTGATCTGCTTCGCAGAGCGGGTTCCCCAAGTTGTCCGGAGTCACAATGGACACAGATTCGTCACCACGAGGGCTGCGACGCATGGCCGAAATCTCCATTCTCAAGGGCCCGAGACATTCAATCATCCGGCGAGCAATGGTTCCGTAGCCCAAAATCAACATCTTCTGGCCAGCCAGAGGCACTGCGGACTCCCGCAGCCCGAACCATTCATTTGAGCCGTTGGCGCAGCTGGAGTCCAGATTGGGCAGCAATTGGCGGCTTTGGGCAAAGAGGAAGGCCAAGAAGTGCTCGACGCAGGCATCGGCATAGACTGAGGAACTGTTGGTCACCACCACCCCGCGGTCCTTCATCTCCTGCCGGAATTCTGGGGTGTCGTAGCGGGTATATCCTGCCGTGGACACATGCATCCACTGGAGGTTGGCCACCTCAAGCACCGAGGCGACGTCGGGTTGCCCGAAAATCAGATCCACCTCACGAATAGCGGGTCCAGCCACACTCTGGCCCAGAACGGACTCCGCCATCACCTCAGGAAAGATGAGCTCATGGGCGCCAATGCCCGATTTGAGCAGCTTGAGCGCCGATTCTCCAAAGGGTGTGTCTGAGTAGATTTTCAGCGGTTCCATGCCTGTGTTTACCCCCTCTTCTCCCTTGTCACAAGGGCTGCCTGCGGTTTGACTCCTCCCCCTGTGAAAGCCAACGAACTCTTTTCCTCATTCTCCCCTGAACTGGTCGGCCAAATGCTCGATTGGTTCCGCGACCAGGACCGCAAGGTCTACAAGACCGCTGTGGCCTCCCTTGCCGGCCAACGCAAGCTTCGCCCCGTCTTCATTGAGCGCAAATCTCTGGTCGACCAATACGCCTGGATCCACAAGACCCTGCAACTCAAACAGTGCAATGGCATCGGCGAGCACTTGCTTCAGGCCTGGCTGATGGGCGGGCAAAAGGAAATGCTCGGCACGTTCTGCGACATCATGGGCATCGAGCACGAAGATGGCACCGTCAACGGCGAGCTGCCCGAAACCTTGGACGCCGGCAAGCTGGATAACGCGGTCGAAATGCTGCTTGAGGAACACGACCCCAAGCTGGTCTCCGTTTATCTTCAGATGTTCAACCAGCAAGTTCCCGGCGGCTGGCCGGAGATGACAGCCAAGCTCGAGAGCGAGGAGCGCCTTAAGCTCTAAAATCGCCTACTATCCCGAGGCCACCCACCCGCCCATTATGCCCAAGGTCTACATCCGCACCTATGGTTGCCAGATGAACGAGCGCGACTCGGAGCAAGTCGCGCGCATGTTCACCGAAGGCGGCTACACGGTGACTGCGGATGAGAACGAAGCCGATGCCGTGCTGGTGAACACCTGCTCCGTGCGCGATCAGGCCGAGCAAAAGGCCATCGGCAAGATGAGCCACATGATCACCGCTCAACGCGATCGCAAGCACGTGGTCTACGGCTTTATGGGCTGCATGGCTCAATCTCGTGGTGAAGAACTCTTCGACACCACTCCCGGCCTCGACGTCGTAGTCGGCACGCAGAAATACCACAAGGTCTTCGACTACGTGGATGGCATCCTCCAACAGCGCCTCGAACAGCGCATGGATGATCCCTCACACTCCCTCAAGGGCACCACCGTCTGTGACATTGCCGAGGAAGAAGGCTCACAGAACACCATCCGCGATCACATTGAAAAGCGCCACGCCGCCTCCGAGTTCGTTTCCATCATGCAGGGCTGCAACATGCGTTGCTCCTTCTGCATCGTGCCCGACACCCGCGGCAAAGAGCGTGGCCGCCCCATCCCGGAGATTGTCGACGAAGTTCGCCGCTTGGTCGACCACGGCACCCGCGAAGTCACCCTGCTCGGCCAAATCGTCAACCTTTACGGCCGCACCGAGTTCGATCGCATCGATGGCAAATCCCCCTTCGTCCAGCTCCTTGAAGCCGTGCACGAGGTCGAGGGCCTAGAGCGCATTCGTTTCACCTCCCCCCACCCCATCGGCTACCGCGACGATCTGGTGGAGGCTTTCACCTACCTGCCCAAGCTCTGCTCGCACATTCACTTCCCCATGCAGAGTGGCTCGGACCGCATCCTCAAGGCCATGCGTCGGCCTTACAAGCACGCCAAGTTCGTGGAGATCTGCAATAAGATGAAAGCGGCGCGTCCCGATCTCGCCATCACCACCGACATCATCGTCGGCTTCCCCACTGAGACCGAACAGGACTTCCAGGACACCATAGCCACCTGCGAGGAGCTGCGTTTCGACAACGCCTTCGTCTTCCGCTACTCCAAGCGCCGCAACACGCCGGCTGCCGAAATGGACGGGCAACTCGAAGAAGAGGAGAAAGAATCTCGCAACCAGCGCCTCCTCGATGTCATCAACCGCATCGCCAAGGAGAAGAATGCGGCCTTGGTGGGCACCCGTCAGCGCATCCTCTGCGAAGGCCCCTCCAAGACCAACAAGGAGCGCCTCTCAGGCCGCACGTCTCAGAACAAGATCGTGATCTTCGACGGCGACGCCGATCGCCACACCGGCGAACTACTCGACATTGATGTGGAGGAATCCACCGGTTTCACGCTTTACGGCACCGCTTGTCTGGAAGCCAGTACCTTGGATTAAGCTGGGTTTCGTGGAAGAACAGCATTGTTGATAGCAACCTAGACAAACGAGATCATTCTGCTCTGCTTTATTCTTCTGAGTTGGATGGTCGGGTGGAGTTTTTGAAATAAGGGTCCCCCCAAACAAGTTCACCATCTACAATCTTTCGGCCATATCTCGCTGGGTAACCCGGCGGAGGTATGGTCACATTATTCAACAAAGGGCGAAGATCTGGATACATCCGCCGAACGGGATCCAGATTCTTGATCAGCTCCGGAAATGAAAACCATACCAGTTCGCCAAAAGAGGCAGCAAGCCAGTCCTCAAACGAGTAATAGTCGAAAGTTCCATGTGGACAGCACATGGCAGGTGACGTGCACATCTCGTAGAAAAAATAATAATGCTTAACTGACCATTCGGCGTATTCAAACTGATCAGCGTAAGGTACTTCCAGATACTCCATAATGGGGAAGTCACCGAACTGCTCACGCACACTTCGGTCATCGTCGGGAATAGCATGCAGCACGTAGCGCAACGCTAGGCAATCTAAGCGGTGGAACACCAGAGCGGGATGCTCGCCTCCCCCTCCTCCGAGCACGAGATTCTCGGGCCCACAGCTGAATTCATCGGGTCCATCACGCTTAACTTGGGTGGGTGCGTAGTAAATTGGCAACCCGGCAAACCAGCCGACGTGCTGATGATCAAAGGTGTCGATATAGCTCATTCTTCTAGGTGAACGATTTAGATGTGAAAGCGACGATAGACGATATCACAGCAGATTTGTTAGGTATTGTTTTCTATTTTCGCGTGAGTTTGTAGAAGCCACTACCCCAGTCTCGCACGAGCATGCCTTCATGTGCTGCAAATGTTACTGATGTCTTAATTGGCTTTTCTGAGCTACCCTCAACTTGCTCCTCAATAAAGAATACATAACCGTTAAGATCGAGAGACTTGTATGAAAGGGTCCATGTTCCCGAGCTATTTATAGTTTGGCCGTCTGGGGTCTTAAGTATTTGCGTAAACCGTTGATCGCTTTTCAACTCTACTTGGTCTTCAAATCCATTGTGCTCACCAGCATACATGCCGACTACATCCTCTTTCGCAGGATCTGGTTCATATAACATCCAAAACAGGCAACCCAATAGCACAATGAATAAGATCGTCCATTTCATGATTTTCATAGCTCAGCGGTGTTTTGAAACGGCCGGTCTGCATTACAGTCCTTCAACCGGTCTAGATGTGTTTGTATAACCCCACATATAGGTGAGAGCAAGACGGCTAACACTCGACTACGCTCACCGCGAGGCCACCGCGTGAGGTCTCCTTATACTTGGAACTCATGTCACGACCGGTATCGCGCATGGTCTGGATCACCTTGTCCAGAGACACAAAGTGCGAGCCATCACCCGACATCGCCAAGCGCGCGGCATTGATGGCTTTCACCGCCCCCATGGCATTGCGCTCGATGCAGGGAATCTGCACGAGCCCGCCCACCGGATCGCAGGTGAGGCCGAGATTGTGCTCCATCCCGACTTCCGCGGCATTCTCCACTTGGGTTGGAGTGCCCCCGAGATATTCGACTAGACCTGCGGCGGCCATGGAACAAGCCACGCCCACTTCACCCTGACACCCGGCCTCAGCACCGGAGATGGAGGCGTTGCGCTTGTAGAGCATGCCGATGGCCGCAGCCGTCAACAGGAAGCGGTGCACTCCATCTTGGTGCGGTGAATCGCGGAAGCGCACCGCGTAGTGCAACACGGCAGGAATGATGCCGGCGGCCCCATTGGTGGGTGCCGTCACCACGCGTCCACCAGCGGCATTTTCTTCATTTACGGCGAGGGCATAGAGATTGACCCAGTCAAGGATGGTCAGTGGATCACGTAGAGAGCTTTCGGAGGATTTCTGGAGCTTCTCGTGAATGGCTTTGGCACGGCGTTTGACCTTCAGGCCGCCAGGCAAATTCCCCTCACCCTGACATCCTCGTTCCACACAGGCCTGCATCGCCCGCCAGATCTCTTCGAGACGATCACAAGTCAGCCGTTTGGAGCGAAAGGCGGATTCATTGCGCATCATCAGCTCGCTGACGCTGAGGTTGTGCTGATCGCAGAGCTCCATCAACTGCTCAGCACTTTCAAAGGGATAGGGAAATCCCTCCCCTTCGATCAGTGGCTTCCCAAGATCCTCTTCAGTAGCAATGAAGCCACCACCGACGGAATAGACCACCGCATCGGACAAGACCTTGCCACCCGCATCCGTCGCCGTGAAATGCATGCCGTTGGGATGCAGCGGCAAAGGCTCCACCCGCTTGAATTGGAGATCTTCCTTGGGATTGAAAGCGATGGTTTTTTCCCAAGGCAATTCGAGACTCTGTTCATCAGCAATGCGCTGCAGCTTGCCTTCGACCGCATCGAGATCCGTCTTTTCAGGCTGCTCGCCGAGAAAGCCCAACAGGATGGCTTTATCGGTGCCGTGTCCCTTACCAGTGGCAGCAAGGGAACCGTAGAGGTCGCAACGCACAGCGCTCACCTGTTCACCCAATCCATCGGCTTCGAGCTGCTTCACAAACTGCCGTGCGGCACGCATCGGTCCCACGGTATGGGACGACGACGGTCCCAAACCAATGGTGAACAGATCCAATGCGGAAACAGGCATAATCAGAAGGTTACGGATTCGCAGGGCATCTCATGGGCCTCAGCCACTTCCTTGCAGGTCAGCTTGCCGTCGATGACATTGATCCCCCCCACCAAGGCAGGCTGCTGTTCGCAGGCCGCTTCCAAGCCTTGGTCGGCCAGCAGCTCAATGTAGCGCTGGGTCACGTTGATCAACGCCTGAGTCGCGGTGCGGGCGTAGGCACCCGGCATGTTGGCCACGCAGTAGTGAATGACGCCTTCTTCGACGAAAGTCGGATCCTCGTGGGTGGTCGGGCGCGTGGTCTCGGCACAACCGCCCTGATCCACTGCAATGTCGACCAAGACACTACCCGGCTTCATTGCCCGAAGCATCTCGCGGGTGATCAGCTTCGGAGCCTTCGCGCCAGGCACCAGAACGGCACCGATCAGCAGATCGACCCGAGGTAGTAGGTCCATGAGATGAGATTGATTGGAGTAAAGCGTGTGCGAGCCGCTCATCGTCATGTCGAGGAAGCGCATGCGCTCCAGATCCACTTCGAGAATGGTCACGTCCGCGCCGAGGCCCATGGCCATGCGTGCAGCGTTCACTCCAGCCACGCCACCACCCAAAACGACCACGCGCCCGGGAAGCACACCTGGAACCCCACCCAGAAGGACGCCACGGCCACCAGCATGCTTGGCCAGCGTGTAAGCGCCGACGAGAGCAGACATGCGCCCAGCGATTTCACTCATCGGTTCGAGCAGAGGCAGACGACCATTCACATCGATGGTCTCGTAGGCAATGCAAGTGGCACCTGAGGCCATCAGGGCCTCAGTAAGATCTTTGTTTGCCGCCAGGTGCAGGTAGGTGAAGAGCAGCTGCCCTTTGTGCAGCAGTGGATATTCGGATACCAAGGGCTCCTTCACCTTCACGATCATCTCC
>CAZIPY010000084.1:0-18563 GCA_964541125.1 uncultured Luteolibacter sp.
GCGTTTTTGCTTACCCTGCTTGGCGGCAGGCACGGATTCATCGAACAAGGCGCTTTGCGCCTGAGCGGATCGATCGATCATGGTTGGGGTTAGTTGTTAGACAAGGCGAGGGAATGCCACGAATCGCCGTGGCAGGATTGAGGTCTGAATCGATGGGTGGCGCTGAGTCTTCTCCGGCCCGACTGTTGGGCAAATACCTGCTGACTCAAACTTTTCACCCTGATAATCAAGATACACGAACTATCTACAAATCGTCTTCAGTGACAACCTTCAAATGCCTTTCCTAGCAATTATTGGGCCAGAAAACCCTCGCCAATCGCCACAGCCCCCAAAGTGCAGGGGTTAGAGCTGGTCAGAACTGCGCCAAGCCCCTTAGGGTGCGACCCAATCCCATGAAACGCCTCCTCTATTTCAGCGCCGCCCTCGTCATGAGTCTCTGCCTCAACTCCTGCGGCCTGCTCCAGATCCCCGGCGACATTGTGCGCGGGACCGTCAACATCTTCCGCTGAGTCGGCTTAGCTCAGTGAACGAAATCGAGGTGGCGCTTGAAGCCCTCGTGTTCGGGCAGCTCGCTGATTAACAGACCGTGGATCTTGAGAGGAAAGATCAGGTTCTCTCCATCTGATGTAATCACATCCGGACCCATGAAGAGAAGATCTTCGGAACGCACGGGCTTATCGAACACCAGAACACCCTCCGCAACTGTGCCGAGTTCCTTGCCCTTAGCCACTACTTTGATATTCGAACCCTTGGGCGCCTCGATTCGATCAACGAGGGCGGGTGGCATGACCAAGACCAAACCGTTTTTTTCATGATCCCAATTGGCATCACCAAAAGCCAACTCACGATAAGTCGCGGTGGTGAAGGCCGCATTGGGATTGCGGTCAGGTGACTCGCCCGCCAGGTCGTCGAGGTAGGCGCGGATGGCGGCCTTCTCCTCCTCGGCCTGCTTATGACGCTTGGTTTCGTAGTAGCTGTAGTAGTTGTGATCGCGCTCGCTCCAATCACCACCTTCACGGTAGGTGCCACTGAAGGGCACGAGCAGATCGATCCACGCCACGAGCTTGTGGTATTCCTGCTCGCTAAGCTTCACGTCGTGGTGGCCGCCGTCGATCATCTTAATCAGCGGGCTCTTGATGGAGCCGAGTGAGTGCGGCAACTCGGTGGGTCGAGACATCTTACTGATCCAGGTGACGACACCGTCTTCGGGCGTGGCGCTGTAGTTGCCATTCTTGTCGCGCTTGGCTCCGGTCAGGTTGACGTAGGACTTGGTCCAAAAGCGCTTGTTCAACTTGGCGTCCTTCAAAGGCGTGTCGGTCAGATCCATGAGCTGCTCCTTGGTGCCGTCGTGGCATTCCACGCAGTGACGATCGAGAATGGGCTGAACCTCCTTGGCGAAGCTGAAGCCGCGCGTCTCACCGTAGAAGGGCTGCAGTTTCTGCGGCTTGCCCTTCTTGGTGGCTATGGTGGGAATATCAGTGAAGCCCTCAAAGGTCGGGGTGCCCTTGTCGTGACAACCCATGCAGGACTTCTGCTCGCCGGGGCGCAGGGTGTCCCACGTGCGGGTGGTCTGCAGCACACGGCCGCGGTCGTCGAGCACCTGGAGGTAAATCGATTCCATGGGCGGCACCTCAAAGAAGGACGAACCGTCCTCGTGGATGTCAGCGTCACCGAGGATCTCCTTAATATCCCAAGTGCCGTTGGCGATGGCCACAGGCGCAGAGTTGATGGATCCCCCACCCTCACCGCGGTTGCGGGTCGAACCCACACCGGCAGCACGGTAGTTGAGGCGCACCACACGCATCTTCTTGGCTTCGCCGCGCTCCACGCCTTTCAGACCGATGCCTTGGTAAACGTCATGCACGTAGTAGCTGGCGGTCTTCTTGGTGTAGTCGACGGTGTCCTTGATCACGGGCGGCTTGATGCGATCACCCAAGGGCATGGGGCGCAGCACGCCGAGATCCTTGGAGCGGTGGAGGAGCTCGCGTTCGCCATCGGCATTGATCCAATAGAGGCCGTAGTGCTCGTGATCCTTGAAACCGTAGCGGCCCTTGATGCCGCTGATGTTCTTGGGATCGAAACCGTAGTCGGGCGTGTAGCTGACCATGAACTCTTCTTCGTTGAAGGCGAAGGGGTAGCGGAACTGATCGCCATACTGCATGGCCACATCAACGCGCTCGTAAGCCTTCTCCCGCTTGGGCGCGATGAAGTGCAGACCCTTGCCCTCGTCGCGACCTTCCTTCACATCCACGATCACCAGTTTGCCCCGCTGACGGGTATGATGGCCGGCGGCAATGGAGATGGCCTTGTGGGTGCCGGGGATGGCACGGGTGTGCAGCAGGGAGGTGGGGAACCAGGAGTTGCCACCGTAATAGACACGCTGGGCCTTGCCATCGGGATCCATCTCAAAGACCGGATGCGGGTAATTCTGACCGCGATCGTTGTAGTCCCAGCGGGTGTAGAAAATGCGGCCATCGTGCATCAGCTGTGGGTAGATGGTGTGCACCTGATCGATGGCCAGGCGGCGGACGAACTGACCCTCGCTGTTCATGCGGTAGAGGTTGCTGATCTCAGTCCACCAGCAGGGCACGCTCTGCTCGGGGCGTGTGGAGGCGAAGATGATGTCGCCATCGGGGAGGTAGATGGGCTCGTAGTCAGCGCGACCGATGCCGGTGGTCAGCTGGCGCATGGAGCCTTCCTTCATACCATACTCGTAGATGTGGTAATCGTCGAGGCGGTCGGACTTCTTCCAGGCGAACAGCAGGCGTTCTTTGTCGAAGGACACGTCGACATCGCGGATCATGCCGTGAGGATCATCGATGAGAGTGCGGGTGGTGCCTTGGGTGGAACCCTTGGCGAAGTCGAGCACGGTCAGGCGCGAGCCAGCCTTGAAGAAGCGCTCATGGCGGGCGTCGGAGAGGCCTTCCGTATACCCTATGAAGGACATGCGGTGGGTCGCGCCCTCGGCAAAGACGAAGGGAGCCCAGCGGTCGAGGGTGGCACGAAGACGTTTCTCGCGGCGTTCTTCACAGGCCTTGAGGTAGGCCGCCAAGCCATCGACTCCATGTTTGGCCGCAAGCGCCTTGTCCACTTTCGCAGCCTCTCCAGGCATCAGAAGCTTCCAAGCCTCCTTCGGATAATCCTGCAAAAGCCAGTCGGTGCGAATCGGAAAGTCGACACTAAGCTGGTAGAGGGCCTTCTGGCTTTCCGCAACGGCATCCTTGGCATCGGCGGATCCGATCTGCTTCCTCAATTCGGCGACCTGTTCCAGCCACTGCTGGCCCTTGTCATCACTGCCGGCACTGTAGGCGAAACCGGAGCAGAGAATGGCGGAGAGGGCAAAGCTGGGGACTTTCATGGGCGCGAAAATATTCAGGACAAACTAAGCTGGGCCAAAAATTACGCAAGCTGCATCGGAATGCTTGCAGGCAAGCTTCCAAGCAAACCTGTCCAGAAATGGCCCAGTTCTCGGCCTCCAGATCCGACATCTGGAGGAAAAGGGGGGAAATCTGGTTTCAGATCTTCCCCGACCCGGAAATTTGGGAAATAACAGAACCATGAAAAACCTTCTCCTTCTCCTTTTGACGGCCGCGACTTTGCACGCCAACCCGGACCGCTTCCGCGAACTTTTTGCCGATCCCGAGACCCGCGACGAAGCCTTGGCCATGCTGACTCCTGGCACCGAAGAATACTACTTCCACACCGCACTCGATCATCAGCTCAATGGCCGCGCCAAAGATTACGAAGCTGTGATCAAGGCCTGGGAGGTCGATGCCAAGGATTACAAGAAGTCCGTGAGCGATTCCCGCATGGAGACTCTCGAAATGCGCCGTGTCCTGATGCGTTATGACGAGGCGCCCATGGCGGCCCGTCAGGAGATGGTCGACAAGTGGGGATTCAAGTTCAACGCCACCAAACCCGATTCCGCAGCTGAGGAGATGCTGCTGCCCACTGCAATCAAGCCGAATTGGATCGATAGCAAGGCCTTCCTCAGGCGGGCCGATCGCATGAACTTCAAACTATCGGATCACTATTTCTCCGTGCAGGCGCGCTACGAGCAATTGGATCAACTCGATCAGTTTAGCGAAGAACAAGTGCGCTGGTACAGCAACCAGGACGACTTAAGCCACCATCCTAAATTCGTCGATCTATTCGTCAAAGGCTTGGGCTACAAACGACCCATCATCATTCAAAACAGTCAGTTCAACCTACTGACTCGAGAACAGCTCGATGAGCTAAGCAACAAGAAGCCGGCGATGGCATCCAATCATGCGCTTAACCGAGCATACCTGGCCAAACTCGCCCCGGATAGCCCCAGCAACTTGCAGCGCCATCCCGAAGCCCACGCCGCCTACCTCGCCAAGTGTTGGGATTACGTCAAGGACCTGCCACCCTCTCAAATGGGTCTGAAGGCCTACGTGCTCTATCACCATCTGCGCCTCCAACAGAACCTCAACCGCTACCCCGAGAAAGAGTTCCATCAATTCCTCTCTTTGCCGCGGCGCCAGCACCCCTCGATCCTTCCCTCCAAGAAAGCCGATTTCTACATCACCTATTCAGGCCGGCTCGGCGACATCACCCAATGCCCTCCTGTGGGCAATGACAACGAGCTCATCGAAAGCTATCTCGAGCACTTCCTCGCCAAGTCAGACAAGATCGATGCCAAACTCGAGAAACTCATCCAAAAGAAAACCCTCGATCGCATCCATGCCCGCGCGCGCATCCTAGCGGGTGCCAAGCCGGAACAGTATGCCGACATTCTGGGCGCGGAAACCTATCGTGAGCTGCGTGAAGAAGTGCGCGTGGAATTCGCGCCGCATGTGCGCCAGCAATTTGGCGCCAAGGACAAAGTAACGCTTCCCGTGTTGCTCAAGAACACCCCCACCCTACTGATCCGCACCTACGAGCTTCAGGGACCCGGAACCTACCAACGCTCCAGTGCTGCCGTCGAACTCGACGGCTTGGTTCCCCATCACGTCCGCAGTCTGGAGTTCAAACAGGACAGCAACATTCGCCATCTCGAAAACATCGCCATCCCCGAACTCGAGGGAGCCGGCAGCTGGATTGTTGAGCTGGTCTCGGGACGAATCACCGCCCGGGCGCTCATCCACAAGGGCATGATGACTCCTTACATCAGCCGCACCTCCAGCGGACAGGAGGTTCGCCTGTTCGATGAACGCTCCAAAGCCATCAAAGATTTCACCATCGACTTCGGCAGCGAAACCTTCACCGCCAAGAATGGCGTCTGCGAAATACCCAACGCGCCACACTCACCTCGCAATCGCGGCACCATCACCGCCGGAAAACTGAACAGCCCCATCACAGTCGGCTCGCGCAGAGATGCCATCCGACTCGAAACCCGCTTCCTCTTGGAGCGTGAGCAACTGCTCGCCGGGAAACAGGCAGTGCTTCGCCTAAGCAACCAACTGACCAATCACGGTCACGCCCTGCCCTTTGAGCGCATTGAGAACGCCACCCTCATCCTCAAGGCCAGAATGCTCGGTGGGGTGACTACCGAGCGAGTGATCACAGAATCGCTGACTCTCGCCGCCCACAATGAAGTCAGCTTTCTCGTTCCCGACAACCTACTTGCCCTTTCCCTTGAACTGACCGCCACCACCGAGTCCAAGTCCGACAACGTGGGCAAACCGGTCTCTCTCAAGCAAAGCCAAACCTACCAACTCAACAGCGCGCTGACTTCAAAACAGATCGGCATGGCGCTGTTCTCTCCCACCAGTGAGGGCACCGTCCTCGAATTGCGCGGACGCAATGGCGAAGCTCTCGCCGGCCACCCGGTCGTTCTCCAATGCAAGCATTTGGACTACACCCATGCCATCAGTCTGAGAATGCGCACTGACGATAGTGGCCGCGTCAAGCTGGGCGACATCAGCAACCTTTCCGAAGTTCGTGCCTCATCCTCAAGCATCGCCACCGCCACCCACTACCCGGCCCTGACCCGCGCCGACGTCGCTGTGAACTACGTCGTAACCACCAAGGACACCTTGCGCATTCCACTGCTCAAGACAGGCCCACAAAGCATTGAGGTCAAACCCCGCCTGATGCGCATAGCCGGCAGCGGCAGCAACATCATGGTCGCCAACCTCTCCTCGGAAACCCGCATCAAGAACGGCTTTGTCGAACTTCCCGAACTGGAGCCGGGGAATTACAAACTCATCCAGCGCTGGCAGACGGTGGACATCGAGGTTTTGGCCCACGAGCACCAGCAAGGCGAGCTCTTGATCACGCCGGAACGCATCCTCCCTTACACTCATCCCGCCAACCCAAACATCGCCGAAGCTGAGGCCGACAAAAAAACACTGACCATTCAAGTCGCTGACGCATCTGAGCACACCCGGCTGACCGTGATTGGCAAACGCTACAGCCTCACGAACTGGCTCGATGGATCCGCCATCTACCCATTCGAGCCCGCCACCCGCTATAAAGTGAATCGTGGCTCGCGTCCGTCCGCCTTCCTCACCAGCCGCCAAATCAGCGACGAAATGCGCTACATCATCGACCGCCGTGCTGCCAAAAAATATCCGGGTGTGATGCTGCCGCGGCCTGGCCTATTGCTCCACCGCTGGACACCCGAAGACCTGAACCAAGGCGACCAACGCGGCCGTGATGAATCCGAAGGCCGAGGGTTCGGCCACGGTGGCAGTGGCTCGAACTACATACCCGCCCCCATGAAGAAGCGAGGCCATTCGACCCATCAGGAAGAACCCCTCTGCGTCGACTTCCTGGACCAACCCGCTGTCATCCGGACGGGCCTCAAACTCGATGCCCAAGGCCGCGTTGAGATCCCCATCGAGGACTTCAAAGGCATCCAATACCTCCAGATCATCGCCGCAGATTTGCAGTCTTCCGATGAGTTCATCCTGCCGCTCAAGCCGACGACTCCCGCCCTTCGCGACCGCCGCTTGGCCCGTCCGCTCCCCGCTGATTCCCACCACATCGCCACCCGCACCGTGGCCTCACTGGCGCCAGGCGCCGAAGCGGAAATCCGCAATCTGCTGGATGCCGACTGGCGCGCCTTCACCACCTTGGAGCAGGCCCATCACTTCCTCCTGGGCAGCACCAACAGCAATGCGCTGCGCAAGTTCGCCTGGCTACCCAAGTGGCCGAGCCTCAAGGAAAGCGAACAACTCGCCTACCTCGCCAAACATCGCTGCCACGAACTGCATCTCTTCCTCTACCGCAAGGACCGGAAGTTCTTTAATGCACACGTCAAACCCATGCTCATGGCTAAGCCACAGCCGCAGTTCCTCGACGACTACCTGCTGGAGCGCGACCTCGGCAAATACCTCAAGATCCATGCCTTCGCCAAACTCAATGCCGCCGAGAAGGCCCTCTTGGCCCAAACCCTGCCCAAGTCCCGCAAGGCCATCGCCAACGAGCTCCAGCTGCGCTGGGACGTGGAAGCCCCCGGCCCGGATGCCCAGACCATGCTCTTCACCCAAACCCTCAAGGGAGCGGATCTCAACATTGATGATTCGCTCGGCCTGGCCATCGCCGGCAAGGTGAACGAGCTGCTAGTGATCGCCGACGGCCAGTACATGCTGGGCAAATACGAAGACGCCAAACGCAGCTACGAACAAATTCTAGGCCTCGATCACTATAACGTCACCGCACGCCGTGGTTTGGAGCGCGTCGCGGCACTCAAGTCCGACTACTTCCGCGCGGCCTACGACAGCACCCGTTCGGAGCTCATGAGTCAGGTCGATGCGGCCTGGGAGATCGACGTGCCCGGTCAACGCCCTCGGGTCACCGCAGGCAACCGCAGCGGCGACTTCGCCATGGTCGGCAACACCATTGACGCGGTGCTCAACAGTCCGTCTGACGAACAGTTCGGGGTGGCTTATCTCACCGAAAAGATGCGCCGCATCATCATTCCCAGCATCAACTTCGAGGACACCACCCTTGAGGACGCCATCGAATTCCTCCGCATGCGCGCCGCCGAACTCGATAGCATGGAGCTCGACCCCAACAAGAAGGGAGTGAATTTCATCATTCGTGGAGGCAACTATCGTGGCGATGTAGGACTCGAAGAGGCCTTGAATGGAGTCTCTGGACTTGATGGCAGCATTGGCGGCCTCCGCATCGATGAACTCCGCGTGCGCAATGTACCGCTTGAGGTGGCTCTGAAGTACATCTGCGACGCGACCAAGCTTCGCTACAAGGTGGACAACTACGCCGTCACCCTCGTGCCACAAACTGAAACGGGAGAGGACATCTTCAGCCGCACCTTCACCGTGCCACCCGACTTCCTCGACTCGCTGATTTTGAGTGATGGCTCAGATGAATCCGACCCCTTCGCCCCAGTCCCCGCCGGAGGCGGGTCCGCCATCGAAGCGCGCCCCTCCATCATGGAAGCGCTAAAACGATCAGGCATTGCCTTCCCGGATGGAGCGTCTGCCACCCTAACCGGAAACAAGCTACTGATCTCCTCTACCCCCACCGAATTGGATAAGGTCAGCTCGCTCACCCAAGCCCTCAGTGCGGACGCCCCAAGACAGGTGGGAGTCACCACCAAATATGTGGAACCTCTGTCCACCCCCGGCCTGGGTGGATCGGCCCCAGAACCTTTCGCTCTGCCAGAACTCCAACCCAGCATCCCAGGCATGCCCCGCTTCGCCGACCACACGCGCCGTTGGCTGGAGTCCAACTACTACCGCCATGCTGGCAGTAGCGGCGAAGACCTCATCCCTCTCAACCGCTTCTGGCTCGATCTCGCCAAGTGGGACGGCAAGGGGCCCTTCACCTCACCTCACTTTAACAGCTGCACCACCAGCAACAGCGATGCCCTGATGTGTCTGGCGCTGCTCGACCTGCCCTTCACCGCGGACCAACCCGAAGTCTCAGTAGAAGATCAAAGCCTCAAGGTGAAGGCACGCGCACCCATGCTCCTGTTCTATAAGGACACCCGCGAGACCGATAAGGTCGCCGCCGAATCCCCACTTTTGGTGCGCCAATCTTACCATCCTCTGGGCGAACCCTTCCGCACCGTGAAGGGCAAGCAGGTGGAGAATACCCACACCGGCGACTTCCGCACCGGCACCGCCTATGGCCTGTCGCTGGTGATCACCAACCCCACCGGCATCGAGCGTCGCATCGAAACCCTCGCCCAGATTCCCGCGGGATCCATTCCACTGACTCCGGCCCGGGATCACAACAACTCCCCAGTGGACGCTCCCATCACGCTGTCTACGGCCCACGACCTGAAGCCCTACGGCGTCATTCGGCTGCAACTCGCCTTCTACTTCCCCAAGGAAGGTGACTACAACGCCTACCCGCTGCATGTTGCCGAGGAAGACACCATCCTTGCCCATGCCGACGCCCGTACCTTGCGTGTGGTCGATGCCCCTGCTCCGGAAAATGCCGCCTCCTGGTCCGTTCTCGCCCGCGATGGCAGCGCAGAAGCCGTGCTCAGTCGGCTGGCTTCGGGCAACATGGCTGAAATGGACCTGCGACAGATTCTCTGGCGCCTGAAGAGCAAGTCCTTCTTCGAAAAGACCACCGACATCCTTCGCAAGCGTCTGTGGAGTGGCGGCGACGCGGCCCGTGTCTTCTCCTACGGCATCCACCACAACGATCCCAAGGCCATCACCAACTTGCTCGAGATCAACAATTACGGCCTAAACCTCGGCAGCTGGTTCGACTGCGGTTTGATCCAAGTGACCCCGTCCAGCCACCACGGTTGGGAGATCATGGAATTCGACCCGCTGGTCAATGCCCGCGCTCATGCCTTCGGCAACAACTCACGCTTCACTCATGCGGATGCCCACCGACTCTACTCCCGTTTCCTGGATGGCTTGGCATGGAAGAGCAAGCTCTCTGCTGAAGATCAACTCAGCTACACCTGCTTCTTGCTGCTTCAGGATCGCCATGAGGAAGCGCTGAAACGCTTCGCCAAGATTGATGCGGAAGCACTCAAGGATCGCCTGCAACTGCAATACGACTACCTGAAGTCCGTGGTGCTGTTCATTCAGGAGAAACCGCAAGAGGCCAGCGCCCTCGCCAAGACCTACGCCGGCAAGCTGCCACCTGGCATCTGGAAGAACCGATTTGCCACTGTGGTCTACCAGGCCAGCGAGATCGCCAAACCACTTCCCGAGGACAAAGACGAGAAGGCCCCCGTCCTGCCTGCACTGGCCATCCTTCAAGATGCGGAAGTCTCCCACAAGTTGGTGCTCAAGCATCGCAGTCTGGAAGAAGCTGAGGTCCGCCTCTACCACATCGATCTCGAAGTGCTGTTCTCCAAAGACCCCTTCCTCAGCGGCGGCTCGGAAACCTCACTGCCCGACATCGCTCCCAACCTCACGGTGGAAGTGCCGCTTACCAAAGACGAGGAAAGCACCGACTACGTGCTGCCGGAGTCATTCCGCAAAGGCAACATTCTAGTGGCCGCCCGCTCGGGTAATCAAGAGCGCCTCAAGATCATGAACTCTCAGGTGCTCGATGTACGGGTAGATCCAAGCCGCCGCCTGCTGCAAGTATACGACACCGCCACTCGAAAAGTCCTACCCAAGACCTACATCAAGGTCTACCGCGAGACCGATGGTGGCAGTGTAGAGTTCCACAAAGATGGCTACACCGACCTGCGCGGCGCCTTCGACTACCTCTCCCACACCGGCGCAGATGCCTCGGACATCAAACGTCTGGCTATTCTGATCAGCCATCCCGAGAAAGGAGCACGCACCAAGATCATCCGGCGTTGAGGCCACCCGCAGCGTTCACAACTCAGTGAGCATGGCCTGAATCTGGGCCCGCTGAGGCTTGCCCAGATCACTGACGGGCAAGGGGTAGAGTGTCACGGGGTTCTGCAGGCGTTCGTGACCTGGAGCCTTCTCATGGTAGGCCTCAAGCACCTGCTCAATGGTGCTTTTTTCCACAGCGGCATCAAAGACTGGAACCAGTAGGTGCCCGGCACGCTCATCCTTCACCGCCATCACCACCATCACGCGGCGCTTCAGTCGATGGGCAGATAACTTCAACAGGCGCGCCTCGATGGTCGCCAGATCCACCAACTCACCGAGCACCTTAACTTGCAGATCCGCGCGACCCAGGTGGGAGAGCACGATATCGTTAAGACCGACCCGGTCACGCGTGACGTGCCATTCGCCCTCACGTTTTTCAAAACGCCATTCGCCACGCTCCTTGATCAACCAGCCTTCAAACAGGGCCGGTCCGGAAATAGCCAGACAACTGTTTTCCACCACCTTGAGATTCCAGTGAGGCAACTTTTCAATGGGCGAATTGCTGAAGGGTTGATCCAGACATTCCAGACCTTGGGTGGCGATCTGTGAACCCGCCTCGGTCATGCCGTAACTTGCCAGCACCGGCCAATGCAGATTGCGTGCAGCCTGACCAATCTCATTGGGCAACTCCCCTCCTCCCACGACGACGGCCTTGAGAGTGGGTGGCGCACTGAGACCCGCCACCACCAGATCGTGAACCTGAGTGGGCACCAATGAGGTATGCGTGACTTCCATCCGCTCCAGCCAGCGCAGGAAGTCATGCTCTTGCCATTTCTGCTCAAAGACCTCCAGGCCACTGCCGGCGTCATAGGCACGGGCCAACACGCCCAGGCCACCGACGTGATGGAGCGGCAGAGCCAGACCCCACACACTGTCGGCAGTCACCTGCAGGTGGGCATTGACCATGGTCGCAGAGTAGAGAATGGCGTCACGGGACAGACCGACCCAGCGCGGCAGAGCCGTACTGCCCGAGGTGTGGAAATACAACAAGCCGGGCATCCCTTTGAGATCAGGCGGCTCGACACCAGGAGCCACCATGGCCACGGGCTCCTCCTCGTTCCAGAAGGCGTCGGGATTCAGTAGAGTTTCGTCCATGGTTCTGCTGCCAGAAGGTCGTCGAATCCGATACCGGTTCCAGCGGGGGGAGTGAACTGGGGCGACCAATCCCCCAGCAATTCGCTGAACTCATTACGTTCGAAAAGGTGATGAGTTTGCAGACCACTGACACCCACCGAACCCGGCAGCATCAGATTCATGCGCCCGGCCTCCCACGCGGCAAAGGCCTGGCCCACCGGATGCTCCATGTAACTGGTGAGCACGATGCGCTGTTCCTGATGCAGAGCAGCCTCACCAAGCAGCAGTGGCTCATCCACCGCCGGCTTGATGACCATCACCTGCGCGGCTGTGCTCTGCGGCGAGGACTCGCGGTCCACTGCCAGCGGCACACGGTGCTGCTTGTAGAGATCGGTCCAGACTTTCTCCGAGTAGACGCAGGGGTCCTCGATGAAATCGATGGCACGACGGGCCGGGCCTTCAAGTGCCTTAAGGAAATCGTTGGCCTGCGCTGGCTCCATGCTCTCGTTGAAATCAAGACGCCAACGCAGAGTGGGAAACTGATCAATGGCCGCGTTGAGCCACTCGGCCTCTTTCATGGGGTCGTGGCCGAACTTCACCTTGATCAGACTGAAGCCGGCTTCCTGCGCGGCAGTCACCTGCTCGTCATCGGCGGCGGCCAGGGTGGCGTGGCTTTCGGGCACCTCCATCTCCTCGAATAGGGAGTCCTCGAACTCACGGGCGGCACGGTCGAAGTGGGCACAGCGCAAGGCCCGCTTAACGATGGGCCAACGTCGCTCGCCCTGCAGATCGGCGAGACACTTCTCCAGTGGTGGGTCGCCGAGTTCCGGCCAGGGATGAAGACAGGCATAGCCGCCGTCGACTTGGATCAATGCACCCTCAAACTCACGACGTTTGGAAATCGAGTTGAGAAACCCCCGCGCCTTGAGGCGGTAGCGTGAGATCAGGGGTTTGCTCTCGGTGGGGGTCATGCTTGGGGAGCGAAAACGGCAGCAATGTGAAAGCAAACCGCAAAAAGCACCAACTGCAAGCCTGCTAGAGCCAATAGGCGGTTGAAGGCGGGACCCGGAGGCTGGGTGAAGACACCCCAGAGAATGCGCATACCGAGCATTAGAACGGGCAGGCTGGCGATCAACAGTGCGGGATGCCCCCAGGCCATCCAGACCAGCCCGAGAAAGGCCGCCACCTTGATCTCAATCCAGATAATAGCCATCATGACCTTCGGTCCAAAGCGCACCGCAAGAGTGCGTTTGCCGGTGGTCGCATCCTCTTCGCGATCACGCAGATTGTTGATGGAGATCAGCACGGCGGAAAGCAGCCCCACCTGAGTGCCGAGAAGAAGGGCTTCATGGGCCCACTCGCCGGTCTGCACAAAGACCGTGCCGGCCACCGCAACAAGCCCGAAGAACGCGATCACGAACAACTCCCCCATCCCGCGATAGGCCAATGGAAAGGGACCTCCGGTGTAGCCATAGGCGAGCAGCATGGACGGAATACCGATGGCAACGATGGGCCAGCCGCGCTCGAGGATGAGCACCACCCCGCAGAGAGTGGCCAACAGCAGGAAGAGGAGGCCGAGGTTCATCACGGTGGAGGGAGACATCAGGCCGCTAGCGGTGACGCGTTGCGGACCGAGGCGCTTTTCTGTGTCGGCCCCCTTGCGAGCATCGATGGCATCGTTGAAGAAGTTGGTCGCGATCTGGATGAAGAGCGCGCCGAGGAGGGTGGCGATGGCCAAGCGCCAGTCGAGGGATCCGTTCAACTTCCACACCAGCGCACAGCCCGTCCACACCGGCACCACGGCGGCGGGCAGGGTTTTGGGGCGGGCGGCGAGGAGGAGGGCGCGCATGGCTGGGAACAATGGAACCCATCCCTTCGGGGCTGGCCAACACTTTCATCCCCACCGTGAGCCCGACTTGAACCTCGAGCCGATCTGTGGCTTCCTGATTACGTTCATGAGCGACGCCACCACCATCCCCACTCCCTGCCCCGAACTGGGCATGGAAGTGAAGGTCTCCGAGATCGACAAGGCCCTTCACCAACTGTGGGAGCAGGACGAAGCCCGCACCAATGCCTCGCTGATGAACCTGGTGGTTTTTTCCGAGAAGCCCGGTGCCCTACTGGAGAATTCCAATATTGTGCGTGAGCTCACCCGCGAGCACGCCTGCCGCGCCATCCTCACCGAGGTGGACCGCAGCATTGAGGAGCCAACTATCCGCGCCTGGATCACCGCCCATTGCCATCTTGCCGAAGGCCAGAAGACGGTTTGCTGTGAGCAGATCGCCTTCCACCTCACGGGAGTAGTCACTGGTCGCTTCCGCAACACCGTGTTCGCCCACCTGAACTCCGATCTCCCGCTCATTCTCTGGTGGCAAGGTGAGATCAGTGACCTCCTCAGCGAGCGCCTCGCGGTCGTCATCGATCGCCTCATCGTCGACAGCGCCGAGTGGGAGGAACCCGCCAAATCCTTCGAGCGCATCGAGTCGGCGTCCTCGGACCACCCCATCACCCTGCACGACCACGAGTGGTCGCGCAGCTGGCAGTTCCGCCTCGGCATTGCCAACCTCTTCGACGATCCGCTCGCGCGCCAGGCCCTTCCCGACATCCAACGCATCGAACTCACCCATCACCAAAACCACCGCAACTGCGCTCTGCAACTGCTCGCCTGGCTTGCGGAGCAAGCTGGTTGGAAGGATCACCCCATGATGTCCTCCTTCTCCTTTCAAACCGCGGAAGGCCGTGACATCGAGGTGGTGCTGAATCCTCAGGAGGGTGGGCCGCCGCTCAAGTCCATCCGCCTGGAGATGAATGGGGTATCCGCCATCGTTCGCCAATGCCCCAATGGTGCGCACATCGAGCGCCGCATCGAAGCCGGCGAACACGAGGCCAGTTCACTCTCTCCCGCTGACCCCCTGAGTCCGCAGGAGCTCGTTGGCCAACAACTCTCACGCGGCGGCAGCAATTCCCTCTTCCGCAAGATCCTTCCCCGCTTCCGCAAGCTTTTGGAGACCCTCGGATGAGAGAGCTGATCAGACGCATCATTTTCTACGTCGTGGCCGCGGTGGTGCTGGTGGTTCTGACACTGGCCGTGATCGCCTGGAGCCAGCGCGATAAGATCATGCTGGCTACCAAAGAGTGGATTGAAGGGCAGATGCTGCCGGGTGACGGCCCACCACCCCGCCCCGAAGGTCCGGACGCCGCCAGCTACGACGTGCTCTGCCGTCAACTCGCGGACTGGCGCTTCGAGCTTGCCGCCCGCCACAAAAAAGCCGCCACTCCCGAAGCAAAAGCCGCTATCGAGCACGAGGCTCGTATCATTCTCGAACACCAACTCCCCGCCATGATGCGCTGCTGGCTGGGCACCAAGTGGGACTTCAATGGCACCGCCGCCAAGCCCGGCGAGGGCAAGATCGCCTGCGGCTACTTCGTCTCCACCGTGCTGCGCGATGCCGGCCTTGATGTAAACCGCTTCCGCCTCGCCCAGCAACCGGCCTCACTCATCATCGAAACCTTCATCGACCGCGACGACACCACCACCGCGAGCCGCCAGGACTACAAGGTGTTCGTGGACAGCATGGCCGACCGGCCCACCGGCGTCTACATTTGTGGCCTAGACACCCACGTCGGCTTCGTCGTCAACAAAAGCGACGGCTTCCGCTTCATTCACTCCTCGGGATCCAAACCCTACGAAGTGGTCGATGAAGCACCGGAGGATGCCGGGGTCCTCAAACGCTCGAAAATCCGCATGATGGGCAACCTCACCGCCAATGGGGACTTTATTCGGATGTGGTTGGCAGGAAAACCGGTAAAGGTAGCTACAAAATAATCCGCAATGCGGAGTGATTGAATATTGATTATTGTTTATTGATGATTGGCCGCTGTGAATTCGTTAGGCCTGATGATGCCGCAACTGCCAAGCAGAGCTAAGCGAAGCAATATTCAATACTCATTATTCAATATTCAATTTCGAGCCTAGGGCGCGAACAGCACCTTGCCGCCACGCTCGGCTGAATCGAGGCGCTCGATGGCATCTTTAAAATCGGCAAGCGCATAGGTCTTATCGACCGGCTGCACGATGCGGCCATCAGCCACGCGCTGCGCAAGCTCGTGATAAGTGGAGCGCACCTCCTGGAAGGTTGCCTTCTCCAGCCAACGAGTCACCCACAGCCCAGTCACCGTAAGACCCTTGAAGATGAGCTGGCCGTTACCGATGGTCACCGGCTTGCGGCCCATGGCACCATAGGTGATGTGGGTGCCGCACTCATCGAGCAGCTTCATCACTCGCAGGGAGCTATCGCCACCCACGGCATTGAAGGCCAACTTCGCCTTACTACCGCCCATGACTTCCTTGGCCGCCTGCATTCCAGCATCATCATCGATGAGAACCGCATCACCACCGAGCTCCTTGAGTTCGGCAATGACTTCCTCGCGGCGAACAAAGGACACGGTTTTCACACCGAGGTCGCGCGCGATCTGAATCACGCAACGCCCCACAGCCGAGTTGCCGAGATTCTGCACGATCCAATCACCGGACTTGAGCTCGGCGAAGCCATGCAGCAGGCGCCATGCAGTGGCGGGGTTGACCTTGAGCATGGCCGCCTGCAGCGGATCGATATTTTTGGGTAGTTTGAAAAGAGAAGTGGCCGGAACGGTGGTATGCGTGGCCCAGGTTGCCGCTCGCTCGATGAACATGACGGTGTCACCAGCCTCATAGCCCTCGGCATGACTCTCCTCGATCACCCCGCAACCCTCGATGCCCGGCACACCCGGCAGCTCGAGTTTCACGCCGTAGGTTCCTTCAATGGTGTTGAGGTCGGCCGGATTGATGGGCGCGGCCGAGAGACGCACGAGCACTTCACCGTCCTCGGGCGCGGTGGGCGTGAAGGACTCCACTTCGAGTGAGTCCGCAGGCACTCCAGTACTACGGAAGATCAGGCGTTGGGCGTCGCTCATGGCGGCACTCTAAGGCACCACGAACACCAAGCCACAAAAAAGCCCGCCTCCCATGGGGAAGCGGGCTTTGTGAGATTCTGGAACCTTAGTTGGAACCGGAGATGAGGCTGGCTTGGCTGGCGCCCTTCTTGATCTTGCTCTGCTTGAGCCAGCTCATGGTGCCGCGAAGCTTGGCGCCGACCTTCTCGATCTGGTGCTTGGCTTCGTCCTTGCGGATTTTGTTGAAGACTTTGTAGCCGCCTTCGTATTCGGCCATCCACTCCTTGGCGAAGCGGCCGCTTTCGATTTCCTTGAGTTGCTTCTTCATGCGCTTCTTGACGGAAGCGTCGATGATCTTGGGTCCGACAGAAACGTCACCCCATTCGGCGGTTTCGGAAACGGAGAAGCGCATGCCGGCGATGCCCTGCTCGATCATCAGGTCGACGATGAGCTTCAGCTCGTGCAGACATTCGAAGTAGGCCATCTCGGGCTGGTAGCCAGCTTCCACGAGAGTTTCGAAACCGGACTTCACGAGAGCGGAAGCACCACCGCAAAGCACGACCTGCTCACCGAAGAGGTCGGTGACGGTCTCTTCCTTGAAGTCGGTTTCGAATACACCGGCACGGGTGCAACCCACGCCACGTGCCCATGCGAGGGCGATCTTCTTGGCCTTGCCGTCGGCATCGTTGTGCACGGCGATGAGGCCGGGAACGCCCTTGCCGTCGACGAATTGCGAACGGACGGTGTGGCCAGGGCCCTTGGGAGCGACCATGATCACGTTGACGTCGTCAGGGGTGGTGATGGTCTTGAAGTGAACGGCGAAGCCGTGCGAGAAAAGGAGGGTCTTGCCCTTGGTGAGGTTTGGCGCGATGTCCTTGTTGTAGACGGCGGCGATCTTGGTGTCGGGAACGGCGACGAAGATGACGTCTGCGGCCTTCACGGCATCAGCGGTGTCCATCACCTTGAAGCCGAGTTTCTTGGCAACAGCGCGCGACTTCGACTTGGCGTAGAGGCCGATGATGACATTCATGCCGCTGTCCTTGAGGTTCAGGGCGTGGGCGTGTCCTTGGGAACCGAAGCCGATCACGGCGAGGGTCTTTTTCTTGATGGTGACAAGGGTCGCGTCCTTGTTCGTGTAGATTTTCGCGGCCATGATGGATGGTCAGTTTGGTTGGAAATCAGGCCGTTTCTCGGCCTGAGGCGGCGGACGCTGCTAAATACGGGCGGCTCGGTCAAGTGTGCGAAGCGGTCGGGAAGAAGTTTTCGTTGTTCAGGCTCAGAGGGATGCGGATGGTGCCTGCAGGATGAGCGAACGACCGACAGCAGCAGCCCACCGCGTGGTAGAGGAGGTGGTGAAGCCGGGCGACCTGGTCGTCGATGCCACGGCCGGCAATGGTCACGACACGCTCTTTCTCGCCCGCTTGGTTGGGGAGAACGGCAAGGTCGTGGCCTTTGATGTCCAGCAGGCGGCGATCGATTCAACCCGTCATCGGCTTGTGGAAGCGGCGGCTTGCGGGTGGGTGGATCTCCGCTGTGAGTCCCACGGCGGTTTGCTGGAGGCGGTGGGCCGGGAGAGTGCGACCGCGATCATGTTCAATCTCGGCTATCTGCCGGGAGGGGATCACGAGATCATCACCGAGGTCTCGGAATCGACGAAGGCGGTGGTGCAGGCCTTGTTCGCCCTGAAGCCCGGAGGGGTGATGACGGTGGTCTGCTACACCGGGCATCCCGGGGGGGGGGAAGAGGCGGAGACGGTGGTGGCAGGCTTGAAGGAGATTCGAAGGCAGGGGCCGGTGGGAG
>CAZIPY010000085.1:0-2020 GCA_964541125.1 uncultured Luteolibacter sp.
CCGTCTTCATATTTCATCGGGAACTGACCGCGTGCGTCAGTGGGCACGAAGTAGACTTCACCGGCGGGTAAGTTGGCGACGTCCGGAGTCTTGCCGTGGCAGAGGCCGTGGGACTTTTGAGCCTCTTGGTTATCCAGGCCGAGCCATGCTGTTAGAATTTTGCCATCCTCTAGCTCGAAATCGATTTCAATGGAGTCCGCTTTTGTTAGAGCGAGGCGGATGCGTTCTGCATCGGCGGAGACCTCGTTGTAATCCACGGCCAGGCCGGAGTTGAGGATGATGTCGTTGAGGCCGTGAAGCGTGGCGCCACGGAATCCAAACTCCTTGCATTTAGCAGTTAGGGGTGCAGTCGCTGAGAAGGTGGAGATGCAGAGGATGAGGTCGTAGCTGGTGTAGATGTCCTTATCCAAGGACAGCTGCTTGCCGTCGGTGTCCCAGACTTCATCGGCCAGATCGAGATTGGAGCCGTAGGTGCAGCGGTAGGCGAACATCTCGCCGCCAGTGAGTTCGAGCTCCGCCATCACTCCGTCCTTCAGGCTTTGATAGAAGTGTTTATGGGCGTTTTTCTGCACCGGGAAGCCATCCTGCTGCAAGAAGGCGAAGTCCTTGATGAGATCCGCAGGTTCATCGAAGTCGATCAGGATGCAGACTTTGCTGCCCTGGATGGGATCAAAGACCGTGCTCAGTAGCTTGGAGAGATCGAAGGGAGGGAACTCGCGGTTCTCGGGCTTGAGCAGGATCTCTTCGTGCAGGTAGTCGGGGAGGGGGGCGGTGCTTTCGCTCATCTTGGCTAAAAGCTAAGCCGCTGCGACGAATGCGCAAGGGGCGATCTGGATGCGTTAGAAAGAGGGGAAGTCGTGGTCGTCGGATTGCGCTTCGAGTTGGCGCAGCAGTTCCGACATATCTTCGAGTCGCTCCCATAGCTCCTTCACAACATAGACGGGTGCTCCGCAGCGGGTGGCGATGGCTAGGCCGTCAGAAGGGCGGCAGTCCAGCTCCACGATCTTGCGTTCCATGACCTCGTTTTGGGCCTCTAGAATCAGCCTGGCATAATAGACGTCTTCTTCCATGCGGATGATGACCATGCGCGAAACCTTGCCGCCAAAGGCGGTGAGCGTGTCCTGATAGAGATCGTGGGTCAGGGGGCGGGGGGAGCTCTGTCCATTGATATAGCCGTGGATGGTGGCCCCAATGGCTGGGTCGATGTAGAAGACGATGGCCTTGTCGCCATCCCCCAGGAATACACCACATCCCGCTTGGGTGGGGATCAGGGCCAGGGGTTTGACTTCAACCAATTCAGGCATGGTTTCAGCCTGAATGACGTCTGGAATGGCATCCAGCGTGAAAATTGTGCCTTCAGAGGCAGAAAAAGATGGATCCGGACCTAGAAATGGGATACCCTGAACGGCCCGCGACACTAGTATTCTAGGGTATTTTCACCGCTTCAAAAAAACCTCAGATTTTTTTCGAAAAGGTGTTGACGCATCGAGATCTGAAAACTAGCTTCGCGCCCCGCCCGAGCAGGGTGGTCGAGAGACAGAACGTCGATCGTGGATAAACTGAGGCTTTCAGCCCGGTGATCTCGGTCGGCTTTTTAGTCTACTCGAAGAACCAAGTTCTTTGACAGCAACGGCCTGACACCAGACGTGCCGGCGGCAAGGATGGACCTGAAAGAAGGTTCAGCAGCTGCCAGCTATATAGCGCCTCGTGTTGGGAAGAGACGAATAATTGAATTGTGCGCTGCGCGTTGATTCACCGATTTCCTTACTATAAGGATATCAGAAGAAGCGCGTGGTCTCGGTGAGTAAGGATGGGGGCAACCCCTGATGAGCTCACCAAAGTCAATTTGAAAGATGAACAACAACCGTTTCAGCAATGAAGCGGGATCATTTTTCTCCGAATTTTTACGGAGAGTTTGATTCTGGCTCAGAACGAACGCTGGCGGCGTGTTTAAGACATGCAAGTCGAACGAGATGACACCGGTATTTATATTGGTTGACTCTAGTGGCGCACGGGTGAG
>CAZIPY010000086.1:0-2801 GCA_964541125.1 uncultured Luteolibacter sp.
TAAGGCACGACTTGATGGTCCTGACGCTCGGGCATCTTGCCCTCCGGCCAGACGTTCTCTTTGGAATAGTCGCCGCGAGCATCGTCGTTGGGGAAGCGCGACATCAGTGGCTCTTCCTTGCCCAGTTGGCCATCGTAATTCATCTGGCGGGTGAACTCCATCACGCGGTCCATCCAATGGTCGATGGCCGAACCCTTGTCTCCCTTGCTCGGATCACTCCTGAAGCCATGTGGAATGTCCGCGAAGAGGTGGAGCTCGGCGGGGATCTTCATCCGGCGCAGCTGACGATAGATCTGGGTGGAGCCGAGGGGTGAATAAACATCCTTGCCTCCATGAAGCAAAACCATGGGGCAGGTTTTCTCATCGAACTTGAAAGCCTCGGTCAGCTTCACATCAATCCCATCGCCGCCACGGGTGTTGGGACCGGTGAGGCCGTCATCCAATGCATAAGCCGTGTAGATGGGCACGGCCCAATGGATGTGCGCGGGAAGTTCGTCGACTTCGTCGATGGCTTCATAAGCCGGAGTGAGCGCGCTGGTGCCCAGCATCACGGTAAGATGCGACCCGGCAGAGCCACCGAGCACGCCGATCTTCTCCGGATCGAAGCCACGCGCTTCGGCCTCGCGGCGCAAGAGGCGCACCGCGCGTTGGCCGTCTTGCCAGCCAGGCTGATAGATGGGAATGCCCTTGGGTCGTGGTACGCGGTAGATCAGGTGGGCGCAGACAAAACCCTGTTCGGTGAATTTGTCGGCGAAGCTATTGATCCAATCGCTGTCGACGAGACTGTTGTAACCACCGCCACGGACCAGCAGCACGCATCCGCCGTTCTTCTTGGTGGGTGCCTTGTGCCATTGGATGTATGGCATGCGATGATCCTCGGGCTTGAACCCGGGCTTCCTGACCTCCGTTTTGAGCGCAGCGACTTGGTGCTCTTGGAAGGATGGGATCTTGCCTTCCGGCCAGAGAGGGATGCGCTCGGCAGCGGAGGCGATGCTGGAAACCAGCAGGCAAAATCCAAGGATCCATCGGTTCTTCTTCATGGGGTTTTTCATTAGATTCGCTCTTCCGAGCCGGATTGCAGCGCATTCTTGGCGCGAGGTGCCCGGAGCATGATGTGCCACGAAGCGCATGCCACGTGAATAATGCCACCCGGGTATCGGCCCCGACATGATGGGAGCATACAAGCAGCTCGCAGAGGAGGCGCGACTCGGGTAATCCATCAGCCCATGAGCAAGCAACTGGCCGGCATGGCCATCATCGGACTCGTCTTCGGCGTGAGCGCGAAGGCCGAACCGATCGAGGGCGGTAAGGACACGCTCCCCGAGGGGATCCACCGCAAGGCCGGCACCCGGCTCCGGGTGGTCTGCTACAATGGCTACTGGACCTCGATTTTCCCCCGGGACGATGGCGAGGTGAGAACCAGTGAGTGGATCGATGGAAAGGGCATCGATGGCGAGGCGCGCGTGTGCCGCTTTGCAGCCTGGGCGCCCAAGGCGCGGGCGGACATCTGGGCGATGCAGGAAGTCATCTACAGCGAAGAAGACCCGAAGGACACCACGGCCGAAGGCATTGCTGAGTATTTCGGAAAAATCACGGGACAAGACTGGCATGCGGCCGCTGATGGCCGGGGCCGCTTGATCCTCAGCCGCCACCCGATTCTGTGGTCGGGGCCAATCCGAAACTCCCGAGGGATGGCCGCCCTGATCAACTTGCCGGAGGATCTGGGTGACGATCTCCTCGTGATCAATCTGCACTTCTTCACCAAGCCCCCGGAGGTGCAGATCCAGCAGGCGACGAGGGCCCTCGATTTCATCGAGTCCGTCCGTCGGGGTGAGCATCCCGAGATTTCCAAGGAGACCCCGATCATGATCTGTGGTGACTTCAACAGCCTTCCCAGCGACAGGCCCTACCACATCCTCGCCAAGTTGGACCGGGATGCGCAGGAGGGAGACGGCAAGGTCTGGCGCTACCACCACCCGGAACCCCGCCAACTGAACTCCGAGGCCCAAGGGACCTACGGGGAGGTCTCGTGGTCCGGGGAAGTGGGCACCTCAATTCCCCAAGCACCGACCCGAACCATCGACCACATCCTGGTCCCCAAGGGCTTCATGGAGATCCAACAGGCCTTCGTCTTCAACAGCCTGATCCTGCCGGAGAAGACGCTGGCTCGGTACGGGGTGGAGCGGGAGGCTATCCTGCTCAGCCGGGAAGGGCGCGTTGAAAAAATCGACCACCTGCCGGTCTTTGTGGATTTGAAGTGAAGCTAGGGGCTGGCGAGACGGCCGCCCTTTTCGGAAAGGCGGCGTTTTCATGTTCTGCTAGTGCAGTCGGCTAAAATCTTCCTGAATCCGTTTTGGAAGGACGATGGGGCAGAGGACGTAGCCGCCGTCCAGCCTCTCGTCACGAACCTACGTTGAGCCGGAGTCGCGAGACCTGCTTCGTAGTAATGGACCGAAACCCGCGGCATGCCGCAATCGGTTGGGAGGACTTTTACTATACCCGTGGTAGTTTCCCGTCACCGGGTCAGGGGATTGGAATATAGCTCTGTCGATAGAAGAACTTGGGCAGGTCGACGATGTCCACCTCGAGGGTGATCTCACTTCCTCCCGGAACGGGCGTGCTGGACACGGTGATTGCAGGATCGATCGAGTTGACGGGATCCCATTGATTGAGATCGAGGCTGCCGTCCACACTTGGCTGGAGGGGAGCAGCTTCATCGACACGGGTGAAGGTGACCTTGAAGATGTCACCGACCACCTCCCGGATCCCGTTGGCTTCGGGGGAAGCGTTCACCGCAGAGG
>CAZIPY010000087.1:0-3384 GCA_964541125.1 uncultured Luteolibacter sp.
GGTCACCGAGAAGTACCTCCTCCGCTCCGCCGCAGAGTGGGAGGGGCGGCAGGAAGCACTGCAATTGCTCGACGAGCTGATCGATGCCCTGAAGGCCGGCGACATCAAGGCTCTCGGTGAGGCGACCACCCGCAACTTCTACGGCCCGATCCAAACCATCATCCCCTGGGCCACCAACCTCTTCACCGAATCGCTCATCGAGCAGGCTCGTGAACACTTCGGCGACGATTTCTGGGGGTTCTGGATGCTCGGGGGCATGTCCGGGGGGGGGATGGGGTTCATCTTCGCTCCCCACCGCAAGGCCGAGGCCCAGGACGCCATGTTGGAGATCATGCGTGCCGCCAAGGACCGCTTCCACCATGCCCTGTCCTTTGCAATGGATCCGGTCGTTTACGATTTTTCCATCAACCCGCACGGCACCCGCGCCGAACTCCTCAGTGGTGAACAGGAATCGCTTCTCCCGCCTTCCTACTATCAAATCACCGTCCCCCAACTCCTCCGCACCGAGAGTGCGGCCCTGACCGGCACCCAGCGGGCCGACCTCCGGCAATTTGCCGCCGCCTCGCGCAACCACCCGGACTTTGCCTCCGCGGTCAGTTCCCTCTTCGACACCCTCTTCCCGGAATCCGAAGCGGCCGACTCCGGCAGCCGCTCCTCGCTGCGCTCCCTGCTCGAGAGCAACGGCTTCGACGAACGACTCCACGAGGATGTCCGCAGCGACTTGCTCGGAGGCCGAATCGGCTTGGCCCAGAACCGGCTACCCGCCTCGGCCCGCATCGAGGACGTCGAACCGGAAGACGTCACCGACCTCACCAACCTCGACCCGGCCGATGACCACCCGGAGTGGATTGAAGCCACCAAGCGCGGCGTCGCCTCGCTGGTGGCGGGTGAAGTGGCGGTGGTCACTCTGGCCGCCGGAGCGGGCTCCCGCTGGACCGGCGGGGCGGGGACCTGCAAGGCGCTCAACCCCTTCGCCCCCCTCGACGGCTCCTACCGAACCTTCCTCGAGACCCACCTCGCCAAGTCCCGCAAGACCGGGCATGCCGCCGGCAACCCGATCCCCCACCTCTTCACTACCTCCTACCTCACCCACGAGCCAACCGCTCAGTTCCTTGAAGCCGCCGGAAACTACGACTACCCCGGACCACTCTTCCTCTCCCGCGGCCAGTCGGTCGGCCTCCGCATGATCCCCACTGAGCGCGACCTGCGTTTCGCCTGGGAGGAAATGCCGCAGCAACAGCTCGACGAACAACAGCAGAAGGTCCGCGCCTCGGCCCAATCCGCGCTCATCAACTGGGCTCGCACCACCGGCGAGGCATCGGACTACACCGACAACCTCCCGCTGCAGTGCCTGCACCCGGTTGGCCATTTCTACGAGATCCCCAACCTCCTCCTCAACGGCACCCTGCGGGAGCTCCTCACCGAGCGCCCCCAGCTCCGGACCCTCCTCCTCCACAACATCGACACCCTCGGGGCCAACGTGGACCCCACCCTCCTCGGCCTACACCTCGGATCCGGGAAAACCCTGAACTTCGAAGTCATCACGCGACGCCTCGAGGACCGCGGCGGCGGACTGGCCCGCGTCAACGGCCAACCCCGCCTCGTCGAGGGGCTCGCCATGCCACGGGAAGATGCCGAGTTCCGGCTCTCCTACTACAACTCGATGACCACCTGGATCGACCTCGACCAGCTGCTCGCCCTCTTCTCCCTCACCCGCGGGGACATCCTCGAAAACCGGCAGGACAAGATCAGCGCCGGCATTCACGACATCGCGACCCGCCTTCCCACCTACCTCACCCTCAAGGATGTGAAGAAGCGCTGGGGCCACGGGCAGGAAGACGTCTTCCCGGTCACCCAGTTCGAAAAGCTCTGGGGCGACCTCACCATCCTGCCCGAAGCGAACTGCGGCTACCTCATCGTTCCCCGCCTCCGCGGCCAGCAACTCAAGGACCCCGCCCAGCTCGACGCCTGGCTCCGCGACGGTTCCGCCGACCACGTGCGGTCCCTGTGCAGCTGGTAGACCATCCCGGCGGTTTACCTCGGGCCCATCCTCGGCCACACTCTCCGTCCTTGCCCGCGACGCCTTCCATCAAACCCTTCCTCTCCGGCCAGGACTGGATGCCCCGCTTCGACGAGCATATTCTCGCCGTCGGCAAGAAGCTCGCCAAACCCCGCCTCGTCAACGAGCTGCGCCTCGAAACGCTCGACGACGGCTACCTGCTCAGTGGCGCGGTCGAGGACGAAGCCACCGCCGAGGTGGAGGTCTCCTTCTGGGCCCAGTCCGGAGCCCTCGCCTTCGACACCGACTGCTCCTGTTCCTTCGGCTCCTTCTGTTCCCATGCCGCGGCCCTCTTCTTTGCCGCAGGCAAGAAAAGTACCCTCGAACGCCTCCTGAAAGGGGGCAGCAACCAGATCCTCGTTGCCGACGACGAACCGGCGCCCATCCCGGACCGCCCCGAAATCACAGGCCTCACCCCCACCTTTCACCTCGAGGTCGACCTCGAACCAGCCACCTCGCGACCGGTCCAGCTCCTCCTTCAGGCCCTCCGCACCCCGGAGCGGAAGGTCTGGCTCGTGGCCCGGCCCACCGTCCGCTACGGCGAGCACGAAGTCCCCCTGCTCCACGACCGCAGCCACCCCGACGTCATCGAAACCCCGGAGGGCGAAGCGGTCCTGAAACGCGATCCCGTCGCGGAGCGCAACGCCATCGAGACCCTCACCCAGCTTGGTCTCACCAACCTCGCGGCCCATCCATCCTACCGCTTTCTCCTCGGCATGGCGCGCAAGGACACCGACGGCGAAGCAGACGAAGCCAACGCCTGGTTTCCAGAGCCCAACCTCTCCACCCCCGACGTCTACTGGCCCTGGTTTCGCGCTGAGGCAAGCGCCAAACTCCGGACCAAGGGCTGGGAGGTGACGATCGCGGAGGACATCGGCTACGCAATCTACCCGGTCGAGCCGGCGGATTGGAAAACCACCCTGGAGGAACTACCCAACGGCTGGTTCTCCCTCTCGGTTGGCTTCGATGTCGACGGCCAGACCCTCGACCTCCTCCCCATCCTCGCCAAGCTCCTCGAGGAGAATGTTCCCGAGCAGATCGCCGACCGGCCCGACAACGCCCGCCACCTTATCTACCTTCCCGACGGTGCCGCCCTCCACGTCCCCGTCGGCCGCCTGCGCAACATCCTCCACCATCTCTCGGCCCTCGTTGATCCCTCCCAACCGCTCCTGCATCCCCTCGATGCCGCCACCCTCGCGGAGGATTCCGACCTGCCCATCGACCCCTCGCCCACCCTGGCCAAGCTCGCCAAGCGCCTGCGTGGGAAGAGCTCTGCACCCAGGGAAGCCGACCCACCCCCACCCGGACTGAACGCCGAACTCCGC
>CAZIPY010000088.1:0-2837 GCA_964541125.1 uncultured Luteolibacter sp.
GTTCCAAAGTCATAGCTGAGTTGAATCGAAACCGGGTTTCCAAACGTGAAATCCACAGGAAGCGTTGCCTGTGCAGTCGTCGTTTCCGTTGAAATTCCGAGAGAATAATCTCCAGCGGCACCTGCGACCACATCGACTCGCGACCTGAAGGTTGAGGTAGAACCATTGGAGGAGAAGTGCGCGAAGTAGTCAAAGTTTGTCCCAGCAATCGGGGCGTCGTCGTTCACCGTGAGGTCAAAGCTCGCTAGCAGAACGCCTGAGTTGACGTCGGCGAAGAGAATCCCGGCATCCTCGCGTGAACCGCTTCCATGGGCTGCGGTGGCAGCGCCACCTGAAACCATGATGAAGCTCCCGCTCCCGCTGACATTCGTCCATCCACCATTGCCAACGAGATTGCCATCGGCGTAACCAAAGTCTTCGTTGACCAACGTTGCGGCGTTGGTGGAGCCGTGGACGAGTGCGAGGAAACTACAGATGGCCGGAACGAAAGGGAGACGAGGAAGAATACGGTTCATTTGGAGGGGCGAATTAATGCTTAAGCAGCTGCAAGGTGCTGAATGGGACTAACACGACGCGCAGCGACCGTAGTAGATGTGTAATTGTGCGTTAGAGGAAGCACGAATGGCACCATCTGCGAGGGGATATAGTTACGTGAAGTAGATCTGGGTTAAAACCAATGGTTCTCAAGGTTATCATGAAAACTACAACCTAATGCTTCTAACAAGTTCTGGAACCGTCGCTTGAGAAGGTAGGCGACTCCACGCGGTAAAAACAAGAATGCCCTACCGAGGTGGCTCAGAGGTCACCTCCATTCAATGGATTTCATTTTTCAAACAGGTCCACATCGCTATTGCCTGATGTGTTGGCTTCACCTTATGAGGTGGTAGCCTGGCTGAGTTCGTAGCCGAGGACGCTTAGGCTGTAGAGTGCCGCTGTTTCAGATCTCAGCACGATTGGACCGAGGGTCCAGGGAATGCAGCCTTGGCGTTGAGCGGTGGCCATTTCCGCTGGGGTGAAGTCGCCTTCAGGGCCGATCATGACGAGGGCGCTGGTCGGGCGTTGGTCTCGAATCTCCTGGAACTCTCGGAGAATGTCAGGAAGTGAGCGGGCGTCTGGGTGGAGAGAAGCCAAGAGGAGCAATTCTTCGTTAGTGCCCTGTCCGAAGAAGGTGTCGACGGGTTGCGGTTCCTCGATCTGAGGTAACCAGTTTTGACCGCTTTGTTTGCAGGCCTCGATAAGAACGCGCTGCCACTTAGCGCGTTTCTTGGCTTTGTCGGCCGCGTCCAATTTCACAACAGTGCGTTCGGACAACAGGGGAACCACCCGGGAGACACCGAGTTCTGTGGCTTTCTGCAAGATGAGATCCATGTTCTTGCCCTTGAGGACTGCCTGAGCCAGTGTTAGAGAGGCGGGAAGCTTCTCTGCCTTGGTTACATTCTGGGTTTCCAAGACGACGTTCTCTTTACTGAGCGATTTCACAGAGGCCATGGCCTCCGAGCCTTGGCCATTGAAGGCGAGCAACTTGTCCCCTTCTTGATGACGCATGACTTCGCGGCAATGGTGCGCTTCGTCACCGGTCAGCACGAGTGAGTAAGGGTTCCACTGTTCGGGTGGGATGTAGAATCGACTGAGAGACATGCGGTCTAACTAAAGAACTTCTTGGCTTTCTCGAAGAAGGATTCGTGCATCGGTGAGTTCTGATCGCCGCAGGATTCGGTAAACACTTTGAGCTGTTCTTTCTGTTCCGAGTTCAACCTGGTGGGAACTTCCACTTGAACACAGACGTGGAGGTCACCCTTGCGCCCTGTACTGAGATCTTGGATGCCTTTACCTCGAAGCCTAAAGGTGGTGCCGCTCTGTGTTCCGGCAGGAATCTTCACGGATGCTTTGCCCTCTAGCGTGGGCACTTCGAGCTCGCCCCCGAGCGCCGCGATGCCGAAGGAGATTGGGACCTCGCAGTGGAGATCTTCGTCGGCCCGCTCGAAGATAGGGTGCTCTTTGATGTGGATGACGACGTAGAGATCGCCGGATGGCCCGCCGCGCAAGCCAGCATCTCCGTTGCCGGTTGAACGCAGGCGAGAGCCTTCATTGATACCCGCTGGGATGCGTAGCTTGATCCGTGAAGTCTGTTTGGCGCGACCTTCCCCCTGGCACTTCTTACAAGGATCAGAAATAGACTGTCCTGCGCCGCGGCAGTCTGGGCAGGTTTGTTGAACCTGAAAGAAGCCTCGCGACGATATCACCTGGCCAGCACCCCCGCAGGTACGGCAATTTACCATCTTCCCACCCGCACCGACACCGGAACCCTTGCAAGTATCACAACCGGTGAGTTTCTCCAACTCGAGTGCCTTCTCTGCGCCACTTGCGGCTTCTTCTAGAGTAATCTGCAGATCGTAGCGAAGATCTGATCCGCGTTGCCGGCCACTGGCATCACGGCTGCGAGCGCCGCCGCCAAAGAACTCCTCAAAAATGCCTCCGGCACCCCCAGCGCCGCCCCCGCCACCACCTCCGAACACTTCACGGAAGATATCAAACGGATCATGGAAGCCGCCCCCGCCACCACGGGCGCCGCCCATGCCGCCTCCTTCGAACGCGGCGTGGCCGTAGCGGTCGTATGCCGGGCGCTTGTTTTCGTCCATGAGGACTTCGTAAGCTTCGCCGATCTTTTTGAAACGGTCTTCCGCTTCGGGGTCATCCGGGTTCTTGTCAGGGTGATATTTGACCGCGAGCTTGCGGTAAGCTTTCTTAATTTGATCGCTCGTGGCCGAGCGATCGACGCCTAACAGTTCGTAATAATCTTCTTTTACAGCCATGGCTTTTTGACGGTGGTCGACGGG
>CAZIPY010000089.1:0-3207 GCA_964541125.1 uncultured Luteolibacter sp.
GCTGGGGCAATGTGGTGCTGACCCGCCACGCCTACCGCGACCCCAAAACCGGACAGGTCAAGTATGTCGATACTCTCAGCGGTCACCTCGCCAAGATGATGGTGAAGCAGGGCGATCAAATCAAACGGGGCCAGCAGATCGGCACCATCGGCAGCAACCGCGGCATGTACCCCGCCCACCTTCACTTCGAGATGCGCCACAACATCACCATCGGCATGCATCGCAACAGCGTGCCGCCGACCTTAGATCATTGGATGGTGCCTACCGAGTTCATCAACAAACATCGTCGTCTCAATCGCGAGTGGCGTCCCGTTGTTCTGCCCACTGGCACCTACAAGGAATACGACGGAGTGAAGGGGCTCTGATTTTATACGGTGGCTGAGGAATCCGACATCGAGAAACCCGAGGAAGGGGAGGACATCGAGTCCGCCGTGGACGAGCCTGCCAGCGAGGAGACTTCCAGTAAGCCGGGTCTGCGCCAGGACCTGAGCACGCTGATGAAGGTGAGGCTCAACATCTTCGTTCTCATCACCACGATCTTCGGCTTTGTCCTCGCCTCCATGGGTCAGTCCATGGATTGGATGAAGCTGGTGCACACCATCGTCGGTGTCGCGGCTGCGGCCTTCGGTTCGGCCGCCTTCAACCAGTTGATGGAGATCGACCTCGATGCGCGGATGAAGCGGACCAAGGATCGCCCGCTACCCTCGCGCCGCATGGATCCGCTGGTGGCTTTCGGTGTGGGCTGGGTGCTCTCAGCCTTGGGCATCATCCATCTCGCGGTGATGGTGGGTAACCTGTCGGCCTACCTCACGGCCTTCACCATCGCCGTTTATGTTTTTGCCTACACACCACTCAAGCGCATCAGCACCACCAACACCTTTGTCGGTGCCATTCCCGGTGCCGTGCCACCGATGATCGGCTGGGTCGCTGCCGGTGGAGCCTTGGGTTGGGAGGCCTGGTTCCTCTTTGCCCTGCTGTTCTTCTGGCAACTACCGCACTTCATTGCCATCAACTGGCTCTGCCGGGAGGAGTATGAAAGCGTGGGTTACAAGATGTGGTCCAATGGAGATGTTAGCGGCCGCAAGAGTGGCATCCTCTCCGCGATCTACAGCGTGTGCCTTGGTGCAGTTTCGCTGATCCCACCCTTGGTTGGTTTCGCCAACATCATCTGGACCTTCGCTGGTCCCATGCTCGCCCTCTTCATGATGGCCTTGGCCATCAAGTTTGCTGGCGATGGAGAGCGCAGCTCGGCCCGCCGCCTGTTCCTCTTTACCTTGCTTTATCTGCCCATTGCGCTGCTGCTCTTGGTGCTCACCTGGAAATCATGAGCCAATCGATTGCCGAATCCCTGATTGAAGTCAGCCAGCGCCTCAACGATGCCCTGCGGCCTCTCGAATTCAGTGCGCCTTGGACCTATCGCCCGCTGGACTACGCCTGGGCGCCGCAGGAGACCTACATCCGCCGCTTTGGCAATAGCACCAAGCGCGTCCTCATGCTCGGCATGAATCCGGGGCCTTACGGCATGTCGCAAACGGGTATTCCTTTCGGCGAGATTCCCTCGGTGCGCGACTGGATGGGAATCAATGAACCCGTCGGTAGGCCCGACCCTGAGCACCCCAAGCGTCCGATCGACGGTTTCGACTGCCAGCGCTCGGAGGTTAGTGGTCGGCGTCTTTGGGGCCTCTTCTCCGAACGTTATCCGAAAGTGGAAGACTTCTTTGCCGAGCACTACGTGCTCAACTTCTGTCCGCTGGTGTGGATGAAGGAAACCGGAGCCAACATCACCCCCGACAAGCTACCCGCCGCCGAGATGGCGCCCGTGGAGGAACTCTGCATGGGGCATCTCAAGGAAGTGATTGAGCTCTTCGACCCCGAATTTCTGATCGGGGTGGGGGGCTTTGCTGAAAAGCGCCTGCAACAGGCAGCCGAGGAGATTGGCAGCGAGGCCTTCGTGGGTCGGGTACTGCATCCTTCGCCTGCATCGCCTGCGGCGAATCGTGGCTGGGCCGAAGCGGCGACCAAGCAGCTGACGGAGCAGGGCGTTTGGTGATCGCCTTCGGCTGTGTGCTTCGTGCTTCATGCTTTGCGAAGGCTTTGCTAGCTTCTCATGGCCCGAGAAAAATATGGCTTAGATTGATGATGAGAGCTCTTTTTGGATGTTGTGTTTGTTGCTGTTTTGGAGTGCTGGCTAGTTGTGATGAGTCAGAGAAATCTCACCGGATGAGTTACAAGAGATTGGTCGAGAACGAGAAGGATGGTTATGTTGTTCATCTCGTCGAAGCAGGGGATGCTTCCGTGAAGATTCAGGTTCCCCTGGATCTGATCATGCGGAAGACAGAGGGCCGTAGTGATGATGGTGTCTGGATCTTGGAGCTGGGAAATTATCAAGGACCCGAGGGTTGGGTGGAAGAGCCAGATGACTTGCTAGAATTAGAGATTTCAGTGCGTGAGGATTTGGTCGAAATAGTCAAAAGCACCGGGGTCTATGAGGAAGCCTCATTTCAGCAGGTAGGGGATCTCTGGATTCTCCAGAAAAGTCCCGGCGAGTCTAATGAGTAAGGTGGTTGCGCTGCCGCTAACCTAGGCACGAAGCACAGCCCCGACTTGTCGGGGCTACACCAGGCCGTCTTTGCGTGCCTGCTTCCAATACGCATACTCCGAGCGGTTGAAGTCCACATACTCAGGCGAGAGGTCGCTTGAATACATGATGTAGTCGGCGCGGCCTTGGTTGAGGTCGATGGTGATGTCGAATTCGGGCTCGGCGACGATCGAGCGCAACTCGTCCATGGGGGTCTCGGTTTGGAGGCCGCCCAAGCAGGCGGCTTCGCCACCGATGAAGATGTCGATGAGCTCCTCGCGGATACTCGCGCGCGAGTATCCGATGGCGTGAATGATGCGGCCCCAGTTCGGATCGCCACCGTTCCATGAGGCTTTCACGAGTTGGGATTTGCAAACCGCTTCGGCCACCTTCTTAGCATCGAGGTAGGTGCGCGCACCCTTCACCTTCACGGTCACAAACTTGGTCACGCGTTCGCCGTCTCTGACAATCGACTTGGCGAGTTCGGTCATCAGCCACAAGAGGGCTTTGCGGAATTGTCTGCACCGTTTGCCGTTGCGGCGGACGGGGGTCATGCCCGAGGCACCATTGGCGAGCACTAGGACGGTGTCGTTGGTGGACATGTCGCCATCGATGGTGATGCGGTTGAA
>CAZIPY010000090.1:0-9539 GCA_964541125.1 uncultured Luteolibacter sp.
CAAGAAGGCTGCGAAAAAGGCTGCCAAAAAAGCTGCCAAGAAGGCTCCGGCCAAGAAAGCTGCGAAGAAGGCCGCCAAAAAGGCTCCTGCCAAGAAAGCTGCGAAAAAGGCTGCCAAGAAGGCCGCGAAGAAGGCTGCCAAGGAGTCCTGAACTGCTTCAGAACTATTTCACCAAGGGCTGTCCCTCGCGGGATAGCCCTTTTTTGTGCCCGAATCCCGTTCTTGGGTCAACCGGTCTCTGTTGACGATAAGACGCTCCTCGGCCAGATTTCCTCATCCCATGACCGACACCGTTAATTACAAGCTCGGCAACGAAAAACTCATTCGTGTGATGGATGGAGCTTCCAGCCACTTGAATGGCCTGCTCAGTCGTCAGGGTCGGCCGGACGGCGCCTTGCGCATCGCTGTGGTTGGTGGTGGCTGCTCAGGCCTGCAGTACAAGATGGATCTGGTCGACGGGCCGAGAGATCGGGATATTCTGGTCAAAAGCAACGAGGTCAACGTGGTGATCGACCCGAAAAGCGCCTTGTTTGTCAGCGGCAGTGAACTCGACTATTCCGACGACCTTCAACAGGGTGGATTCAAGGTGAGCAATCCAAATGCGATGGTGACTTGCTCATGTGGTGAGAGTTTTGCCGCCTGAAATCACGTATCCATCCAAGCCAATCATTGCAGACCCTCGATTTTTGGGGCAGATTAGCTTAGTTTTCCAAATCCTGATGACCCTCCGAACCACAGCCCGATTCTCAATTGCCGCCTGCGCCAGTCTGCTGGTGATGCTGGGAACTGCTGCGCCAGTCAAAGATGAGGCTGAACATCTCGATCGCTTGAGTAGTGATTTGGCGCATCCTGAATTCGCCACTCGCGAGAAGGCCACCGAACAGCTGTGGAAGATGGGTGTATCGGCTTTGCCCAAACTGCGAGAACTCGCGAGATCGGTTGATCCTGAGCAGGCGGTCCGCGCCAGGGAATTGGTCCGCAAAATTGAGCTCGGTGTTTTCCCTGACTCAGATCCGGAATTGCTGTCCATCATCACCCGATATCCGACTGCAACTGCAAGTGAGAAGAGCACACTGATTCGGGAGCTACAAAATCGCCGGGCCTGGCGTCAGATGCTGAAACTCTACCAGGAGGAGACCAACGAGGCGGTCATCAAACAATATCTGAGCACCATGCAGCGCATTGCCGTTTTTGCGGCTCGCGAGAAGCTCTCGGAAGGAGACAAGCAGGATGCACTTGAACTGTTGCGGCTCGCGCCCAGGACACCTTCGGCTCTCATGGCTGAAGCCCACTTCCACCGAGTAGAGGGGACTCTTGAGCAGGAACTGGAGTTGTTTAGGAATGAAGAGGGTAAAAGTGCTGCGGATTGGCGCATGGCCCTGCATCGGGCTAGCGGCAACATGGAAGCTGCACTGGCCAATGTAGATGGCGCCAAGCAGCCCGAGTTGGCAGCGGCACTCGCAGCTCTCAACGGCGACCCCATCCCATGGCTGCAAATGCGCTCACAGATTTCCGAAGATGACAATTCACGTCGCCTGAGCCATCAGAGTCGCAGCCTCTATGCACGCCTTGCGATGGATCGCTGGAGTGGCAATGCGATGAACCCTGAGGATTTTCGCAAGCTCACTGAGATGCAGGAAAATCGCAGCTCACAATATCGACGCGTCGCCCGCACGGCCTTGTTTATGTTGGGGGCCAACAAGACCGCTGAAAAATCTCTACTCAAGGATGCGCCGATGAAAGCTGCGCATTATTTTCTGATGCACGAGCGCGTAGAAGAGGCGCTTCAGATCATGGGACACAGCATCAAGAAGCCATGCACCGAAGACTGGGTTCGCGAGCAACTCAAGGGCATGAATGAGGATGCCTTCAATGACTTCGATGATTCAAAGGAGGTGCAAGCCCTCTGCCTCATGGCGGGATTCCTCGAAAGCCGTGGACTGCATGATCTGGCCTTTGAATGCTATCGAACTCCCGTTCTCGAGTTTGCGCAACATGAGAAACCAGCATTCCTCGACTTCGTAATGAAGCTCTTCAACGACAATGCGGGCTTTTTGCCAGCACCTCGTCTAGCCATCCAATTGTCTGTCGCATGGGCGAATGATGATGAGGAGCGCTGGGATCAACTCACAGATGCCTTCTGGGCCGGTGATGACGACAGCCACGAATGGTGGAAGTTGCTCGGCGAGATCGATCCTAAAGTAAGCCGCAAGAAGAGGCTTGAACTGGTTCTTGTTCTGCAGCGCCGCCTTCCGGGTGAAGCGGGCGAGCGAACCAAGTGGCAGGACCTGATTTGGAAGCACTATCAGAAGCAAGCCGGAGAAGAGAAAGATGATATCCTACGCCGGCTGGTGGATCTTGCATTCAATACCGGTGACGTAGAGCTGGGCGAGAAGGTCTGGCCCATCATGCCCGAAGACATGCGTAACAGCTATTTCTGGAGGCAGCAAATCGCTCATCTTTCGGCACGCGATAACTGGAAGGCTGTATGTGAGGTCTTGCTCGAGCAGGTCGCAATGATGGAGGATAAAGATCAGAGCACCATCAATCCGGCCTTTCATGCCTATGCCGCAGCGGCACTGCGCCGTGCCGGGCGACTCAAGGAAGCTCAAGAGCATGACTACAAGGCTGACCTCCTGTGCCTCGGTGATAGTCAAATGGCGATGCAGATCGCATTGGCCTACGCCTTTGGTGATGATTACGAACGCAGCCGTATCTGGTGGGCGCGAGCTGCCCAATCCGCAGAACCAAAGTCCAGCACCTTCTCGATTTCTGTAGGAGCTTTCGCCGAGAGCATCCTATTCGATCCCAGTAGCTGGAGTCTAGTGGCATCACTCAACGAGGTGGCGGCCTGTGAAAGCATTGATGGCAGCTACTACGACATGGAATTGCCGTTGGCCAGCATGCGGCTGCGGCTCAAGTCGGATGTCTGTCGCGCTCTAAGCCGTCTTGAAGAAGACAAACGTGCAGCGATCAATGTCCTCGAAGTAAGTCACCGCAACTATACCACCGATGGCGTTTTGGCCGACTTCTTCTTTCCGGTGTTGAGGAAGGCGGATCTGATTAAGGAACATGATCTCTGGTTCTCCCAATCTTGGGCATCCTTTACGAAGGTCATTGAGACTTTCCCCAAATCAGTGAACACGAAGAACACGGCGGCATGGTTTGCCTCACGTGCTCAGCGCCAGCTGGATGAGGCTGAATCCCATCTGCGCAAAGCCCTCCAGAAATTCCCCGAACAACCAGCCTATCTGGATACCATGGCTGAAATTCAGTTTGCCAAGGGCAAGCGCAAGCAGTCGGTGGAATGGTCGAGAAAAGCTATTCTGCTAGCTCCCGCTGATACCGAATTGCGGCGCCAGTATTACCATTTCCGCTTCGATCCCTTGCCGAAATAGGCCGAAGGGGAGGGGGATTCCCGCGATTCGAGGTCTTTTAGTGGCTTTTGATACCTTTTGGCACAGTGGTTGCTCATGAAAAGATGGGTGCTTGCGTACCCGATCTTCCGCCATGAACTGGGTCCCCGATTTCAGACAGGTCAAAGCTTTCGTCGCCGTCGCGGAGAAGGGGAGTTTCACCTTGGCCGCTAAGGAGATCTATCTGACCCAATCTGCGGTCAGTCACTCCATCCGTGCGCTAGAGGAACAATTGTCCTGCAAGTTGCTCGATCGCAGCCGCCGCAAGGTCCAGTTGACCGCCGAGGGTAGGGTCTTTCTCAAGCGCTGCCACCGGGTCCTACAGGAATTGGAGGACGCCAAGCGCGATCTTGAGAACTGCGGCTAAGCGACCGCAGTGGCCTCTTAATTTCCGTTGATGAACTCGATCAGGTCCTTACGGGACTTCGCCAGATCTGGCGGATTCAGATAGAACATGTGCCCGGCGTCATAGAACACTGTGGTGATGTTTTTGCGTTGTGCGTCTGGCAGACCAGGAATGTGACGCAGAGAATAGGCAACGGATTCAGGTGGCGTTGCGAGGTCGGCGTGACCACTCATCACCAACACCTTGAGATTGGGATTGTCGCGCATGGCAGTGGCCAATCGATCCGAGACATTCACAATGCGGTTTTCACCATTCCATTTCCACGGATGCACCTTACCGGTGAGAATTTCATAAGGCTGCTCAAGTTTGTAACCAATATCTCGGCCGAGATAGTCCTTGAGCGCGGTGGCGAATGCTCCGAGAGCCAGGGAGTAAGACGGATCGTAACGGGGGTATTCAGAAGCAGGATCAGGTTTTTCCCAAGCAACACGTGCATCGAATCGACCCAGAGTCTTGTTGTCGTCTCGAAGCAATTCTGCACGGAACAAGGAGGGATTGATGCGCAAGTCATGTTTGATCCAGGTTTCCGCAGGAATGCCTGAGTAGAGTTTTAAGCGTTTGGCGATTTCAGCTTTGCGAGCCTCTGGCAGATCCGAGCCCTTGATCAGAGCCGCGGCATATTCCTCGTAGGCGAAGGCAGTGGCATTGGCCACCAGCTTGTCACGATCGCCTTGCAGTTTGCCGTGATGGTGAGCCACTGAAGCGTAGGCGGGCAAAAATACGGAATGGGAATGATTCATCCCGCTCGCACCCTGAAGCGTTGAGAAATCCAGAACAGCGGAGAGCAGCACCACGCCATTCAGACTCATGCCGTGACGCGATTGCAGAAACTTGGCGAGTCCGGCTGCACGGATACCGCCATAAGACTCACCGAGCAGGTATTTGGGGGATGCCCAACGATCGTTCTCGGTGACCCAGCGACGGATGAATTCGCCAACAGATTCGATGTCGGGATCCAAGCCGTGGAAGCTGCTCTTCTTTTTCTCATCTTCCGCACGGCTGTAACCGGTGGAAACCGGATCGATGAAGACGATGTCGCAGACATCCAGCAAGCTGTGGGGATTGTCCCGTACCGTAACTGGTGGCTTGGGGGCGATGGTGCCGTCTCCAGGCAATTGAAGGATCTTTGGGCCCAGCATGCCAATATGCAGCCATACAGCCGATGAGCCGGGGCCGCCATTGAAAGCAAACATGACGGGCCGTTTGGATGTAGAGCCTCCGATTTTACGCTCATAGGCTACGTAGAACACGTCTGCCGCGTCCTTACCGCGCTCAATTTTCATCGTGGCAGCAGTGACCTGGTAATCGATGGTTTTGCCGTCAATTTTGACACTGGCGTCACGGGTGACTGCTTCTTGGGGTTTTGTAGGTGTTTTCGCGGCGGGTTTCTTGTCGTCTTTGGATTCGGGTTTCTGGTCACCTTGAGCCGATGCAAATGAACTGAGACTAAGAACCAACAACAGTGAGAGGGCTTGGCGGATACGCATGTCGTGGAAGGTAGGGATCAAAACGGACTTGTCGAATGGATCAGCGGGCAGAAAACCCGATTTTGTCCGAATTTCCGGATTTCGGCTCAAATCGTCTATTTTTGAGCATTTCTAGATAATCCGCCTCACCATGGCCCACCCATAGACAACTTGTTACAATATATGTAATGCGGAGTTTTGAAATGAGGCTAAATCTACTCATTTATAGGGATTCGGCGGCTCAGTTCCCCTTTGAGTCCGTATTGCCAATGACGGGTGCGCCGATTTGAGGTGCTCGTCCACTCAACGTTTGCTAATTGCTGTGTGTGGATGGCGAAGGCACTCAACGCATCAAACTGCGATATCGCCTATTGGCTGGGATCGGCATTCCATTCATCGGGATGCTGTGTGTGGTCCCAATGCTCAGTCCAGATGCGATCTGGTTGATTTGGGCATACCCAACTGGATTGGGATATTTGTTCTTCAGAGAATCTCCTGTCCTGAGCCAATACCTGGGCTATTTCATTCTCCTGCCCCTGATGCTGGCCACGATCTTAATGCCCAAAAAGGTTCCGTTTTGGGCATTGTGCAGCATTCTTGTGATTTGTTGCGCCTTCACCACTGCTGGCTGCCGGAAACTCAACGATGATTTGGGCGCGCTCATCGATGACGTTTTGATCAATGGTGAGATCAAAGACAGTGACAGCCAATAAGGTGCCCTTGAATGGACTTCACCTCCCCATCAACTTGCGGCGGATCTTGTCGTCCACGGTAAAGGTGCCTTTGCCGAACTCGACCGGCTGTTTTCCTTCAGGAACCAGGTATTCGAAGATCTTGATGGGCTTCACTCCCTGAAATTCTGAGAACAGATAGACGCGGACGGTCATGGGGTCCTTAAAGTCGGCTTCAATCAGGTTTTTGGCGGCGTATTGGATCTGATTCACACCATTTTTGGCGCCACCAATCACCAATTGAGCTTCCTGGGCATCCTGAAAAAGGTGCTGGCTAGTGCCATTGATTTGAACTCGGACTTCACGCCCCGGACAATAGGCATAGACCTTGGCGATGTAGGGCGCTTCCGTCACCTCCACAGGTGTTGGCGGAACTTCACCGGACGGCATCAATTCAGGATTTTTTTCGATATAGCTGATGTCCCCTTTGGCGAGCTGCTTCTTAATGTCGGGAATGGCGGCCAGATTGATGTATTCCATCTGATCGTATTTCCACGAGTTCTGCGCGCCAACAAAGGATAGAACGAGAAGGTTTTCCGCGGGATTGCCGCCAATGCCGAAATCAATTTTGCCGAAGTAATAGCTCTTTGCAGTGGGACCGCTGCGTTTGATGCCGAGATGTTTGAGGCCGTTGATGGCTGGCGGTAGCGCAGGCAGATCAAACACCGCCTGCGGAAACTTCTTCTTCTCAGACAGGATTCGGTTCTTCACCAAGATCTGACGATGTGCCGCAGTTTGCTTGCGCCAGTTGATGATGTTTTTCGTCTGAAGGCTGTTTCTCCAGGACTGATAGGTGCTTTCCAGATCCCTTTTCAGCTTCTCGTCTTGAGCACTGCTGAACCCGGCAGACAAGAGAATAAGAGCACAAAATATCCGAATCATGGACAAAACCATTCGACAAGAGGGCCCATTTCACAACAAACAAATGTAGCACATTTGGACGGTTCCGGATGCTGCATCCCCATCATGAGTGAAGCGCTGAAACGAGTGGCCCCCATTGGAGAGGAACGCGATCGCGAGATTCTCAAGGACGCCGCCACCTACAGCTACAAGGACAGCGAGCAAGGCCCTGTCCAGGCACACATCTTTTTTCCTCAGGAAGGCAAGAAGACTGGTCGTCTTCGTCCTGCAGTGATCTTCTTTCATGGCGGGTTCTGGGATGTGCCTACGCCGACTCAGTTCGTACCCCACTGCCTGCATTTCTCGAGTCGTGGAGCGGTCACCATCACCGCGGAAACCCGCACCGAAAGCCGCCATGGCACGGGTGCCATGGAAGCAGTCGAAGATGCCCGAGATCTCATCCGCTGGGTTCGCGATAACGCCGGTGATCTGTGCGTCGATCCTGATCGCATCATCGTTGGTGGTGCAGCCGGCGGTGCCCTGCTTGCTCTGATGACCACCCTGCCCAAGGATAAGGCTCTTGAGGCCAATGGCGGCATGAATTGCCGTGCACAGGCCCTGATCCTCTTCAGTGCCCTAGTAGCGCCCCTGATCGTGCCTAAGGCCCTTGATCGCTTTGTGGACGAGAAGCAGGCCAAAAGCCACAGCCCGCTACACAAGGTTCGGCGGAAGCTGCCTCCAATGATCGCCTTTCACGGCAAGGCCGACCGGGTCACCCTATTCGCTCACATCGACAAATTCGCCCGGAAGATGCGCTTTTGGCGTAATCGCTTCGAATTGATTGATTTTGAGCGTGCAGATCACAGTTTCTTCAATTTCAACGTCAGCCACGACCGTTTTGAGGCGACCATTGGGGCTGCGGACCGCTTTTTGGTCGATTTAGGGCTGTTGGAGCCCGATCCCGAGGCTGAATTCCACTGAGTTCGAGGCCGTCGTCAGGCACATTTCCTGCTTGGTTGAACGGGTGCATTGCCCGATTTTCTGACTGTGCATGAGGTTTGCCTCCTTCGTGCCCAATTTTCCATATTCTGCCCCCTTCTATGAGTTTCCCATATCACCCCAGCGCCCCTCACATCGAAGGCTCTCTCCACGACCTGCGCCACGAGCACGACAACTGTGGCATGGGAGCCATTGCCAACATCCAAGGAGAGGCCAGTCATGAGATTTTGGACATGGCGCTGACCTCCGTGTCCTGCATGACCCACCGAGGCGCAGTAGACGCCGATATGAAGACCGGAGATGGCTCTGGCGTGCTCACTCAAATCCCGTTCCCACTGTTTAAGCGAGTTGCGAAAGAATATTCAGTAAATGTTGATAATCAAGGAGACGTAGCAGTTGGTGTATTCTTCTTTGTGGATGGAGATTCTGTTCTGAAACAGAAGCTCCAAGCACTCGCCGAGAGCATTATTTCTAAACGAACGATTGAGCTCATCGGGTGGCGCGAAGTGCCCGTGGATGTCGATGCGCTGGGTGAGGTTGCCAAGAAAACTCGGCCCGACATTCAGCATCTGCTGCTGAAGCGTCCCGAGGGCCTGGAGGGTGATGATTTCGAGCGCCAGCTCTACCTCTGTCGTCGTGAAATCGAACGTGAGACCGCGGAGATCGCCGGATTTTACATCCCCTCCTTCTCCAGCCGTCTGATTTCCTACAAGGCACTCGCCATGCCCGAGGCTCTGCGGAACTTCTACCTCGATTTCGCCGATCCTGACTACCAGGTCGCCATCGCCCTCTACCACCAGCGCTTTTCGACCAACACCTTCCCAGCCTGGCCTCTGGGGCAGCCCTTCCGGATGATGTGCCACAATGGCGAAATCAACACCGTGGAGGGCAACCGCAACTGGATGAGTTCGCGTGAGGAGTTCTTCGAGTCCCCACTTTGGGGTGATGACATCGATCTGGTGCGCAATCTGATCCGTGAAGGCGAATCCGACTCCGCGTCGCTGGATCACGCGCTGGAGCTGCTGATTCTCTCTGGGCGTTCGCCCGAGCATGCCATGTGCATGCTGGTTCCCCCAGCCTACCGCAACGATGAGAGCATTTCCGAAGAGGTGCGCGCCTTTTACCAATACAACCGCTCCTACTCGGAGCCCTGGGATGGTCCCGCAGGGCTAGTCTTTACGGATGGCACCAAAATCTGTGCATCACTCGATCGCAATGGTCTGCGTCCCTCGCGCTATAAGCTGACATCAGATGGCCTGCTCTACATCGGATCCGAGATCGGCGCCGTAGTGATTGATGATGCCCGAGTGATTCGTAAAGGCCGCCTTGGTCCTGGCCAGATGATTTCGGCAAATACCGCGACGGGAGAATTCAAATACGACCGCGAAATTAAGGAGGAGCTCGCTCGTCAGCAACCCTACGGACGCTGGCTGGATGAAAATCAACTGCAGCTGCGCGACTTTGTTTCACCGGAAGCACATGCTCCGGATGTGGATATAGAGCCGCAGTCACGTTCTCGCCAGCAGGTGGCCCACGGCATTTCTCAGGAGGAAATGGATATGGTCTTTCCGCCTATGATTAAGGGCGCGCAGGAGGCCGTGTTCTCCATGGGTGATGACATCCCCCTCGCCTTCCTCTCCACCTATCCGCGCCTGCTCTACACCTACTTCAAGCAGCTCTT
>CAZIPY010000091.1:0-1686 GCA_964541125.1 uncultured Luteolibacter sp.
CCGACCAACGTGATTTCCATCACCGACGGTCAGATCTACCTCGAGACCGACCTCGTGTACCACGGCATCCGTCCCGCCATCTCGGTGGGTCTCTCGGTGTCGCGCGTGGGTTCCGCCGCCCAGACCAAGACCATCAAGTCGGTGGCCGGCACGACCAAGCTCGACCTGGCCCAGTATCGCGAGCTGCAGGCCTTCGCTCAGTTCGGTTCCGACCTCGATGCCTCCACCAAGAAGAAACTCGATCGCGGTGCCCGCATTGTGGAGCTCTTCAAGCAAAACCAATACAGCCCCGTTTCCATGGAGCTTGAGGCCGTCTATCTCTTCGCCATGCAGAACGGCTTCTTCGATGACGTTGCTGTGGAAGACGTTCAACGCTTCCAAGCCGACATGGGTGAGTTCTTCACCACCCGCAAGAGCGAGCTCCTCGACACCATCCGTAACGAGAAGCCCGATCTTAAGAAGGACGCTGAGAAGGTTGAGGTCGTCAAAGCCGCCATCAACGATTTCAAGGGTAGCTGGAAGTAATAAGGAGGGCTGACCTGAAGCCCCAATATTCAATCATCAATATTCAATACTCAATTTAGATGGCCAACCTTCGTGACATCCGCCGCCGGATCAAGTCCGTCAAGAACACCGCGCAAATCACCCGCGCGATGCAGCTTGTCGCCGCGGCCAAGATGAAGAAGGCCCAGGATCAGGCGCTGGCCGGTCGTGAATACGCCGCCCACCTCAACCAGATGCTGGCGGACATTCAGGAGAACTCCGGCGACGAGTCCCATCCCTTGCTCGAAAAGCGCGAGGGCAACCGCGAGCTGGTGCTGGTGATTTCCACCGACAAGGGTCTTTGCGGACCGCTCAACACCAACATTGCCAAGGCTCTCTTCGCCAAGGTGTCCGACGATGCCCACTTCGTGACCGTCGGCCGCAAGCTGCGCGCGATGTGTGAAAAGCTCGGCAAGAACATCCTTGCTGACTTCTCCGTCAAGGATCCGGTGCCCTTTGCTCAGACCCGCCCCATCGCCAAACTCCTGACCAAGGAATTCCTCGAAGGCAACTACGACAAGGTCACGGTGGTCTACACCAAGTTCATCAATACCCTGCGTCAGGAGCCCATCGTCATGCCCCTGCTTCCCATTCAGGAAGTGGAAGGAGACGTTGAAGCCGAGTCCGAAGCGGCTGCCGGCGGCATGCCCACCGAAGAGAAGATCAAGGACGCCTTCCGCGATTACACCTTCGAGCCCAGCCCCGCCGCCGTGCTTGAGGCCTTGCTGCCTCTTTACATCAACTACCAGGTCTATCAGGCCCACGTCGAAGCCCGCGCGTCCGAGCACTCCGCACGGATGGTCGCCATGAAGGCCGCTACCGACAACGCCAAGAAGTTCATCAAAGAACTCACTCTCGAATACAACAAGCTGCGTCAGGGCGCGATCACCGCCGAGCTGCTTGAGATCACCACCGCCATGAAGGCGATGGAATAATTCATACGACACTCTCTAACCGACCCTCTCTTAAAAGGCTTTTCCAACCCGCCCTCCCAATATTCCTATGAGCACCCCAGGAACCATCGTCCAGATCATCGGCGCCGTCGTTGACGCTGACTTCTCGAAGTCCGAGAAGCTGCCCGAAATCTTCAACGCTCTCGAAATCGAGTACGTTCTCAACGGAGAGAACACCAAGCTCGTGCTC
>CAZIPY010000092.1:0-28636 GCA_964541125.1 uncultured Luteolibacter sp.
TCCTCGTCGAAGTAGGAGTGATAAATCTGCAGGAAGATCCACTGGGTCCAGCGGACGTATTCGGGATCGGTGGTGGCGATCTCGCGGTCCCAGTCGTAACCGAAGCCCAGGGACTTCAGCTGGCGGCGGAAGTTCTCGATGTTCTCCTTGGTGGTGATGGCCGGATGCTGGCCGGTCTTGATGGCGTATTGCTCGGCGGGCAGACCGAAGGAGTCGTAGCCCATGGGGTGGAGCACGTTGAAACCCTTCATCCGCTTGTAGCGGCCGATGATGTCGGTGGCGGTGTAACCCTCGGGGTGACCCACGTGCAGGCCCGCACCACTGGGGTAGGGGAACATGTCCAAGACGTAGTACTTGGGCTTGGAGGCATCGAAGCCCTCGTCACCCGGACCGGGGGTGCGGAAGGTCTTCTCGGCGTCCCAGCGTTGCTGCCACTTGGGCTCGAAATCGCTGAAGGGGAAGGGCTTGCGGGTGTCGGACATGAGAGGGAGATGGGCTTGGGCCCGCCTTCGCTCGCTTCGCGAGGCTACGGCGCGGCAGGCCGCGGAATGTGCCCATCTGAGGCCGATTTGCAATGCAAAAGCCCTGTTTAGGGGGTTCATCCATCAATCCTCGTTCGACGGCTCGGCGGAGGCCTGAGCCTTGGTCTTCTGCTTCATCTTTTTGCAGAAGAGCACGAAGACGCTAGGGCCGAAGGCCAGCAGGGCGATGGAGAGGCCGGCGGCCAGGCCCAGCAGCGTGATGGCGTCGGGCGCGCAGCAGGAACTTTTTTTGCGGGCGCTGATGTGCGCCGGAATCGCGATCAGAATTTCGATGATGCTGCCGCGCAACAACCAGTTCGCGATGTTTTCAACGAAGGTCTTGGGCTGCTTGTAGGGGTCGCATTTGCAGAAGAACACGGACCAGCCGATCCACATCGCAAGCGGCAGGCCCCAAAAGACAACTAGGAGCAAGGTGTTCCAAAGAGTGCTGTCTTGTCCTGTATACCACCGGAAGCGATTCAAGAGTAATTCCTCAACGCCCATCAGAATGCCGATGGCGAGGATGGCCATGGCCAAACCGCAGGCCACCACGGTGATCCGCACGTCCCGCTTTGAAGTCGGCCGTCTTGCAACGACCCTTGCCGGCACGATCAGCAGCGCCGCCTGAATCAAGAGCATCAAGGGCATCACGCCGATGACGTATATGAGGAAATACAAGAATCTCCACTTGGAGCCTACCTCCGGATCCAGAAACAGCGGAAAGACGAAACAGATCAGGCAGAGAAGGTAGAGGCCGAGAGTCGTCCAATACCAACGGGTGACGGAAGGTTTGTGCATGCACTTGGTTGGCCGGCCCATCAAGGTGCAGACGGCCTGAGCTCAGGCCACCTAACAAGATTAGGGTGGTGCGGGTCAAGCCGAGGACTCAGCTCTTTTGCCCTCCCGAGCAGCCTACCTCCGCGGCTCCTTGCCCTCGTAGAAGGTGATCACTGTTCTGATCTTGGCCAGCACCTCATCGCATTCGGCGTCCAAATCCTTGGATTCGATGAGGCTCCATTCCCTCTCGTCCCAGAATCTGAGGCTGACAGTCTTGTAGTAGCAATCTTGAGAGATGGTGTGTTTGGGGTGCTCCCTGATGTAGGCCCCGAGGGCATGCAAGCGTTTCTGCTCGGTCTTGGTTTTGGGACGAAAGGTGGGCAACTCGTAGTCGCCGAATGCCTTGCCGTCATCAACGTGTTCGATGTCGGAAAGACCTTCGACGAGCTCCGCGACGCGTTTGTCGATGGCATCGTTTTCGGCGGCGAGTTTGGCGTATGTTTCAGGCGGTAGGTAGTTCTCGAGATAGAAGCAGAAGTGGAGATGAACCTGCCTGCTTTTTGGGGCATGATTCGGTTCGGTGGTTTGCTTGCTGGCTGCTTGGTTGCTTCGCAGAACCTTGATTTGGACGGAATTGCGGCCGGCAAGCTCGGCACTTCGTAATTGATGCTGGGACACCTTCCAGCCTTTGGGGACGACCTTCTTCAGCTCGGTGACTAATTCCTGAATTAACTCATCTTCATTGGGCTTTTCCGCCGCCAGCGGCGTGGCGCAGAGCAGGGAGCAGGCGATGAGGGAACGCAACATAGGATCAGCCTCTCATGGAGTTGCTTATAAGACGAGTTTGAATCGCCAGACTGCAAGCGCCTCGATTTTCAAGGACGGAAGCGTTGGCCGTCGACGGGCTCGAATGTGGGCAGTGGCTGGCGTGGCGGCACTTGCACTTGGAGTGCCTCGGTTTTCGTGAGCGCGACCATTTGATCGGAAAGGCGGACGTATCCGGACACCGTTGCACCACGATGCTGGCGGACGGTGAAGGGCAGACGCTTTTCACCCTTCACTTCCACCAGCTTGTCATAGTGGACGCTTGGTCGGATGGGACCAATGCGCGACATGGGGCGGTCATGGCGGGTCATGGGTAGCACGACTTGTTTTTCAACCGCCTTCTTGGCGAGGACGATGGCCTTGGCATTCTCAGGCTTCTCTGGCTTCTCTGGCTGTGTTTTTTGGGTTTCTGCCGCGAGCAGGACTCCGGTGAGAATCAGGGTCAGATAGATGAGTGGGGTTTTCATGATTCGAGTGGGGTAGGGGTTGGGATTAACTTTGGAGTTGGGGCGGAGAGTGTTTGTAAGTGAGGACGGCTCGTGGCCATTGGCGCAGCAAGAGTTCGGCCACGGCCAAGTTGCCGAGGAAGCTGAGCCAAAGGCTGACGATGTAGTTGGTTTCGTAGGCGACTCCGCTGAGGTTGCCGACGAGGTGATAGAGGCGGAAGGTGATGGCGGATGCGGTGAGGGCAAATGAACGAATCATCCAGGCGCGATGCCGCGTGAGGTTGCGTTGCGGTGGCAAAATCGCCCGCCAACCCGTGAGGGTGGTGTGGAAGGTGACCACCGTTAAGCTGAGAAAGCCCAACTGCCCGGCGAGTCCACCTTTGGCGTATAGGCCCAAATAGAAACCCGTCGGGCAGAGCAGAAAAATGACCGCCAGACCATAGAGCTTGCCCGAAATGCGATGCAGGGAAGGGAGGCGGCGCAGCACGCGCTTGGACAATTGGGAAAGGGCACTGAACAGGCAGATCAGTCCGGCGGCAATGTGCAGGTGCAGCATGGTGCGCCACAGCGCTTGGTCGGCGAGCGCACCTTTCTCGACATAGAAATTTCCAAAACCGCCGGGCCGGTACTCGGCGATGGTGCTCTCCAAGATGATGAGGCAGCACGCCAGATAGGCGAGCCACCCACTCCATTGAAGACCCTTGAGAACCATGAGGACAGCATGACGGGTTTGATAGAGGGTTGGGTAAATGAGTGGTAAATGATGCGTTAGAGCGGGCCCTGATCCGCTCCAGAGTGGCTTCTTGCTCGCATGGGCGCGCAAAATAGGTTGAGTTGATAGTCCGTTACGGTTCCTTCGTCCCATGCGCATCAAGTCCAAGCTCGCTCTGGTTCTCGCCCTCGCAGGCGGGCTGTTGCTGTGCTTCGTGCTTTTGGATCGCCAGCAGCTGGACAAGCGCACCATGGAGTTTCAGCAGGATCTGGCGGCAGAAAAGGCGCAGGCCTTCGAGACGGTGTTCTCACTCATCCGCGCACCCTATCACGGCTACGTGGTGGACATGACTTTCTGGGACGAATTCGTGGATTTCGTTTCGGTGCAGGAAGAAGAATGGGCGGCCACCAATATCGACTCCAGTGCGGAGACCTTCGATATCGACTTCATTCTCGTGTTCAACCTACAACACGAACTGGTGTACGCCTACGCCGATGAGGAAAGCCCTATTCTTACACACCAAGTGACGGACATCATGGATTGGGAGGCGGCGTTCCCCAAAGATGCCCGCTTCTGCAACTACCATCTTCAGCTCGGCGCTAAGCTGTTTGAAATTGATGGCGCTACCATCCACCCCACCGACGATCCGGACCGCAAGACGGCGCCGCGTGGTTATCTGATTATCGGCAAGCAGTATGGGAAGGACTTCCTGATGGACATTGCCGATGCCACGGGCAGTGAGATTGAACTGAATACGCGGGGGGCTCAGACCTCGGCCGAACAGGAAATTTTGATCGAGGGTAACACGGTTTGCATCACCCGCCCGCTAATGAATGCCTCGGGCAAGCCGCTGGCGACTCTGATGGCGAAATATGATGATGCCTCGCTGAGTTCATTCGCCGGCTTTATCCGCCGCCACTTTTTCACCATGGCAGGCTTTTTTGGAGTGATGGGCCTGATCGTGGTGTCACTGGCCAGCTACTGGATTCAGAAACCACTGACCAACATCGGCGCGGCTCTTGCCAATGAGGATGTGCCTTCCTTAAAGAAACACGGCAAAACCCACGGGGACTTCGAAGACATCTGTGAGGTGTTGGTTGATGGCCTAGAGCATCATCTGGCTGTTGAGCATGAGGTGGATGAGAGGATCGCTGCGGAGAAGAAGTTGTCTGAGGCGAGAGATGAAGCGGAGCGTGCCAACCGAGCAAAGAGCGAATTCCTCGCCAACATGAGTCACGAAATCCGAACTCCGATGAACGCCGTACTTGGATTTACGGAGCTGAGTATGGACAAGGCCACCGATCCTGAGGCCCGCGAATATCTCGGCCGCATCGAATATGGCGGCAAGATGATGCTCTCGCTGATTGATGACATTCTCGACATGTCCAAGATTGAAGCGGGCAAGATGACGGTGGAGGAGGCGCCCACCGATGTCTGCGAGGTGCTTCATGGCATCATTGCCGTTCTCCAACTGGAGGCTGGCAAAAAGGGCCTGGAGCTAACCCACGACTGCCCTGCAGACATCCCGCCGCCCGTTCAGATTGATTCGGCAAAACTGCGTCAGATCATCTTCAACCTGCTCACCAACGCCATCAAGTTCACCGACCGGGGAAGCGTTGACGTCCGCTTGAACTGGGAAAGCCTGAGCGACACTCACTGTCGCCTTGAAATTTCCGTTAAGGACACCGGCATCGGCATTGAGCCCGCTGAGCAGGAGCGCATTTTCGAGGCCTTCATCCAGCAGGCTGGGCAGGACCAGGTGCGTTATGGCGGCACCGGTCTGGGTTTGACGCTTTCCCAGAAGATCGCGCGCCTGATGGGTGGGGAAATCGCCCTGCAAAGCACCCCAGGCGAGGGCAGTTGCTTTACGGTGAGCTGGCCGGAGGTGCCCTTCGTCAAGCCGGGCACCGAGTTGTTGGCCATGAAGCCCGATGACAGTCCGCCGGTGGACCTCACTGGCCGGCGGATCTTGGTGGCCGAAGACGATGCCACCAACCGCTTACTCCTGCAGTCGGCTCTGAACAAAGCTGGCGCGACCGTGGTGTTTGCCCACAACGGCGAGGATGCCCTGCAGAGGATCCTCCACGAGCCTTTTGATCTCGTCTTTTCGGATCTGCAGATGCCCAAGCTCAATGGCATGGAGCTGTTGGAGCGGGTGAAGGGCAACCCGGATACCGCAGGACTGCCCTTCATCCTGATGACGGCCACAGTGACGGCAGAAGATGCTGAGAAGGCCAGAGCACTCGGCAGCTACGAACTCATGAGTAAGCCGATTTCGCTCAAGCAGCTCGGGCGCATTGCAGCGTCCGCGATGGACGGCAGCGACGACGATTCTTAGCCCTTCAGGCTGTCAGCTTTGGTTCCTTCTGCCCCGATTTGGGGGGTGTTCTCCGGGCAGGGCGAGGGTGGTAAAAAAGAGGAGAAAAAAGTTTGCATGCAATAAATTGCCGCCTAGCATGAGCCCACATGTCCCTCCAAGACCGCCACGAATCCAAAAAGCTCAATCGCAAGACCACCGGCTATGCGGCCTGCCTGCTGCCCTTCGAAGAAGACGGCTCGATATCCGAAGCCTCCTTCTGTGCGGCAGTGAGCCGCACAACCGAAGCCGGACTCGGCTGTGCGGTCAACATGGACACCGGCTACGCCAATTATCTGACGGCTCCTGAGCGCACGCGCATGCTTGAGCTTGCGAACCAAACCATTGGCGGCTCCCGCGATTTCATTGCCGGAGCCTTCGTCGAGGGGCTCGAGGGAGATCTGGTGGAGCTCTATCGCAGTCAAATGGACGAGATCGTCTCCCACGGCGGCACTCCCATCCTATTCCAAACCACGCGTTTTCACGGTTGGGAGCCGGCGAAGATTGTCGACCTCTACGCGCAGGTCTGTGAGGGCTACGATTCCGTGATTGGCTTCGAGTTGGGATCGATGTTCGCCCCCAACGGCATGATCTTTGACGACGAGACTTTCGCCGGACTGATCACCATTCCCCAACTCAAGGGCATCAAGCATTCCTCGCTCGACCGTGGAATCGAACTCAAGCGCCTGGCGGTTCGCGACGAGCTGCGCCCCGACTTCAAGATCTTCACCGGCAACGATCTGGCCATCGATATGACCGAATACGGCTCGGATTACCTGCTGGGCCTCGCCGCCTTCTGCCCCGAGCTATTCGCGCTGCGCGACCAGTACTGGCAGGAGGGTGATGAGCGCTACGCGGCCCTCACCGATGCCATCCAGTATCTCGGCAACGTGGCTTTTCGCCACCCAGTGCCGGCCTACAAGCATTCCTGTGCGGTGTTCCAGAATCTGATCGGCCGCTGCCCTTCGCCGCTGACTCACCCGCAATCTGCGACACGGCCTGATTGGGAAGCCGGAATTCTGGCTGACTGCGTATCCAGACTCGGATACGAATCGTGACATGACGACCATCGCTGACATCGCCAAAAAAATGAAGCTCTCCACCGCCACGGTGTCGAGGGCTCTCAACCGTTCACGTTTGGTGGATGGAGTGCTGACGGAGAAGATCCACAAGCAAGCGGATGCCATGGGCTACAAGAAGCGCAGCATTCGCAAACACCGCGGTCGTTCCATCCTCAACATCAAGCTGGTGCTGCCGCATCACGTTGAGGCCGAGCGCTCATTGTTCTACGATTTCGCCTCGTTGATCACCGGCATCAAGTCCGGCTTTACCTCCTGTGAGATCAATTTGGTCTGCGAGACCGTCGGCGACTACTTCGATCCCTTTCCCCACAAGAAGGGCGGGGACGTGAATGGCTTCGTCTTCGCTTTCCATCAGCCATCTGCCGAGGCCATCGAGAAGATCCAACGCAACAAGACCCCCTTCGTGGTGATCAACCGCCACATTCCCGACGTTCCCTGTGTTGCATCGGAGAATGTCGAGGGCATGAGCACCGTGATCAACCACCTGCATGAGAAGCACGGAGACAAACTCAAGCCGGCCTTCGTCTCGCTAGGTTGGCTCGGGCAGATTCACGTCGAGCGCCTGGAAGGAGTCGCGTCGACCTGCAAGAAGCTCGGCATCAAATTCAATCGCCGCAATGACTGCCACCGCTTTTCCAGCATCAGTGATGTTGACGGCGGGAAGGTTAAGGAGCTCGCCAAGAAGTACAACGCCCTGGTCTGCGTCAACGACATCATGGGCACGGTGATCCTCGCCGAACTCGACCGGCAGGGGATTAAGGCTCCCAAGGAAGTTTCGGTCACCGGCTTCGACAATTCACCCCTACGCAATCTATCCAGACCTTTGCTGACCACCGTCAGCATGCCCATCAATGAGCTCGCCCGGGTGGCGGCCGAGGGTCTGGAGAATGAAATCGTCAATCACGTGCAGCAAGGCCTGTTGTCTCGCGTGCCTGGCGCCTTCATTCCCGGAGAATCCTCCTGAATGCGTTCAGATCGCCCCGCATCCCGTGTCCCCCGACCAAATCGCCATCCACACCTTCACCACCAAACCGTGGTCCATTGCCGAATGCATCGAGAACTATGCGAAGGCTGGAGTGGGTGGTATTTCGATTTGGCGTGAGACCATCGAGGGCGAGGATCTGGGCAAGGTATCGGCTCACCTCAAAGACAGTGGCCTGACACCCATTTCCCTGGTCCGCGGCGGCTTCTTCACCAAGAGCGCCGAGCTCTCCAATGAGCAGCTCATCCAGCGCAACCTGGATGCCATCGCCGAAGCCGAGGCGCTCGGTCTGCCGATGATTGTGCTGGTCTGCGGTGCCACCATCGGTCAGACGCCCGAAGAAAATTTGGAGCAGATCGAGGCCGGCATCCGCGCTTTGATCCCAAGGATCGAGGAGACCGGCATCAAGCTCGCCATCGAACCATTGCACCCCATGTATGCCGGCGACCGTTCCGCGGTGGCCTCCCTGCGAGATGCCAACATCCTCGCCCAACGCATCAATCATCCGCTGGTGGGCATCGCCGTAGACACCTTCCATGTCTGGTGGGAGACCAACCTGGAAAAGGAGATCCGCACCTGCGCGGAGAACGGTCATCTCCTCGCCTTCCACATCTGCGAATTCAAACCCGACTTCTCCCATCCGCTGCTTGATCGCGGCTTACCCGGCGAAGGGGTCAACGCTACGCCACGCATTCTCGAAATGGTGCGAGCCACTGGCTTCAACGGACTCAGCGAGGTCGAGGTTTTCTCCACCAAATACTGGGACCTCGACCAACACGACTTCCTCAAGCAGGTCATCGATTCCACCGCGGATCTGTGAGCTGTCATATCCACTCTCAACCATCCCTCCCATCCCCCTATTCCAACCATGAAGAAAATCGGCATCATCCTCAACGGCGTCACCGGACGCATGGGCACCAACCAACACCTCGAACGCTCCATTCACGCCATCATCCAACAGGGTGGCGTGACCCTTCCCGATGGATCGCGGGTCATGCCTGACCCCATCCTGACCGGACGCAATCAGGACAAGCTCGCACGGCTTGCTGCGAAGTACAACATCGAGCGCTTCAGCACCGACCTGGATGCCGCCCTCGCCGATCCCTACAACGAGATCTTCTTCGATGCTTCCGGCACACCCCACCGCATCGGTTTCCTCGAGCGCGCCATTGCTGCTGGCAAGCATGTCTACTGTGAGAAGCCCACTGCCACCGTCTATCAGGATGCACTGGATGTCGCCGAAGTCGCCGAGAAGGCGGGCGTCAAGAACGGCACGGTCCAGGACAAGCTGTGGCTGCCCGGCATCCGCAAATTCCAACTGCTCAAGGAGCAGGGTTTCTTTGGAAAGATTCTCTCGGTGCGTGGCGAGTTCGGCTACTGGGTGTTCACCGGCGAACACGAAGGTCAGCCCATCCAGCGTCCGTCGTGGAACTACCGCGCCGAAGATGGCGGCGGCATGATCGTCGACATGCACTGCCACTGGCGCTACGTGATCGACAACCTCTTCGGCAATGTCACCCGCGTGTTCTGCAAGGCGGCGACCCATATCGATGAGCGCATGGATGAGTCCGGCAAGCCCTTCAAGTGCACTGCGGATGACTCTGCCTACGCTCTCTTTGAAACCGACCAGAACATCACCTGTCAGTTCAACTCCTCTTGGAACGTTCGGGTGCGCCGCGACGACCTGCTGACCATGCAGGTGGATGGCACCGAAGGTTCCGCCATCGTCGGTTTGCGCAAGTGCTGGGCCCAGCACCAGTCCGTGACTCCGCGCCCGATCTGGAACCCCGACATCGATTCACCCATCGACTACTACGATAACTGGACCGAGGTTCCCGACCAATTGGAATTCGACAACGCCTTCAAGGTGCAATGGGAGAGCTTCATCAGCCACGTGGTGGCCGACACGCCCTTCCCATGGACCTTGCGCGAGGGCGCCAAAGGCGTGCAGCTCGCCGAGCTCTCCATCCAGTCCCACGATCAGGGTAGCTGGGTGGATGTGCCCCAGTGATTCGGGCCCCAGCGATTCGGGCATAAGCTGCCCGGCGCATAGTCGGGGAGCTGATGTCTTGCGACATCGGGCACGTCAGGGCATCAGGCGCATCAAGCCTTAGGCAGCTCGTAGTCTTTACGATATTCACGGCCCAGGTGGACGTTGGCTTTGTCGGCCATGGCGCCGGTGAACTTCTCGGCCTTGGTGTCCATTTCGAGCACGGGGCTGAGTTTGACGTCCGGGTTGTCGAGGCTGATGCCGTGCGGCTCGAGGCGCGCATTAGCGGTGTCGAGCAGGTCGCTCCAGGCCTTCATGCCCTTGTTGATTTCGAGGGCCGCGTCCTTGGAGTAGGCGGCACCCGTCTTGTAGCCAACGTTGGCCAGCTCACACCAGGCACTGGAGTAGTGACCCTGGAGCAGGGGAGCTTTGAGGATGTCGGTCTTACGGCTGCGTACGGCTTCGATGAAGTTTTCCATGTGTCCCTTGCCGGCGTTGCCGCTGAACTTCTTGATGCGCTTGCCATCTTTGTCGAAAGCCGAGCCGCCACCACGTCCGCCACTGTAGCGGCCACCTTCGCAATAGACAGTGTAGCCGCTGCGGATGCCTTCGTGGCCGGGCGCTGCTTTGGAGCCGGGCTTGAGGGGAAGATTGGTGAGGTCGAAGATCACGGGAGTACTACCAGTATCGTAGTAAGCAAAGTGGACATTGGGGGTTTCCGCGGCATCCTTCCATACTAGGCGGCCACCACCGGCGAGGATGCGCTTGGGCAGGCCGACTTTGTCAGCGAGGCCGACGTTGCGGACGTCGTCGAGAATGTGCACGCCCCAGTTGCCCATCTCGCCGTTGCCGGTGTTCCAGTCCCAGTGCCAATCGTAGTGCACGCCACCACGCATGAGTTCCTTCTTCTCAGCCGGGCCGCACCAGAGGTCGTAGTCAATTTCCTTGGGGATGGTCAGCGAGCGGCCGAAGAGCTTGGGCACCGGCTCGCGCACGCCGTAGCGGCTGGCGTAAATGTATTGGATTTCACCGAGGGCCTTCTCTTCGTGGAGGTAGGAACGAATGGCATCCTGGCAAACGTCGGAGCGCTGCTGGGTGCCGACTTGCACCACGCGGCCGGTCTTCTGTGCGATTTCGATCATGCGGCGTTGCTCGACCAGATTGTGGCCGAGGGGTTTCTCGACATAGACGTCCTTGCCGGCCTGACAGGCCCAGATGCCGGCAAGGCAGTGCCAGTAGTTGCCGGTGGCGATGATGACGACGTTGAGTTCCTTGTCATCGAGGGCTTTGCGCAAGTCCTGTGCAGTTTTCGCATCGGGAGCGATTTCCTTGAGGCCTTCGGCGCGGGTTATGTCCGGATCGACCAGCCAGGTGATCTTCACGCCGGGAACGCCTGCGGCTTGTCGGGCCAGGATCTTGCCGCGGCCGCCGCAGCCGATGATGGCGGCGTTGATGCGCTCACTGGGAGCGTCCTGACCGTAAAGGCGCTGACCGATGGCGACGGTGGAAGCGGCGAGAATGGAATTGCGGAGAAACTGGCGGCGGGGCAGCGTATGCATGATCGAATTGGCGTGAGTTGTCCCAACAGTTTCCCACGCTGGTCGCCTCAGGCAATAAAAATTACATGAAAACTCTCAATCGCCGCCGATTCCTCACCACCAGCGCCCTCGCTGCCGCTCCGACCATTCTCCCATCGCGCCTGTTTGGTGAGAATGCTCCCTCCAAGCAAATCACTCTTGGGTTCATCGGCATGGGCTTGCAGGGCACCGGTCGCAACCTCGGCAATTTTCTTCCTCAAAAGGACGCGCGGGTTTTGGCGGTGTGCGACGTGATGAAGGCACGTGCCGAAAACGCGAAGAAAAGGACAGATGCCAAATACGGCAACAAGGACTGCATCGCCTACCAAGATTTCCGCGAAGTCCTCGAGCGCCAGGACCTCGATGCTATCGTCATCTCCACGCCCGACCACTGGCACGTGCCGCTTTCCATGGCTGCACTTGCCGCCGGCAAAGATGTCTTCTGCGAAAAACCGACCCTAACCATCACCGAAGGTCGCATGCTCGAGCAGGAAGTGGCCAAACGAAAGGCGGTCTTCCAGTGGGGCATCGAGGATCGTTCGCTGATTCGCTACTACCGCCTCGCCGGTTGGGCACGCGACGGCCACATCGGTGAACTCGAAACCATTCACGTGGGCCTGCCCGGTAAGAAGCCCTTCAGGGCGGATGAGGTCGCCAAGGTGCCCGATGGTCTGGACTGGAACCTGTGGCTCGGCCCCGCACCCTTCCACGAATACACACCGACGCGCATGCAGCCACAGAACTGGCGCTACATTTTCGACTACTCCGGCGGCACCATCACCGACTGGGGCTCACACATCATCGATACCGCGCAGATCGCCGCCTTTGCCGAAGACGGCGGCCCAGTGGAAGTGAAGGGTACTTGCAAGGAGCTCGACCCCAAACAAAAGTGGCAGACCAATGTGCCGGTGGGCTACGACCTTGAATATAAGTATGCCAGCGGCGCCCGCATGCTGGTGAAGGATGGCGGTGTGGACATCAAGATCGAGGGAACTAAGGGCTGGGTCCGCTGCGAGGGTTGGAATGGCAAGTGGACCGCCAGCGATCCGGAATTGCTGCGCGTGAAGGAGTTTGGCGACGAGGCCAAGTACTGGCCGATGCCGCCCATCGAACACCGCGACTTCCTCGATGCGATGAAGTCACGCGGCAAGCCAGCCTACCATGTCGAGGCCGGTCATCGTCTGTCCACTGCCCTCCACCTTGGCCACCTCGCCTGTGCCAGTGGCAAGACGGTGGGCTGGGACCCGAAAGCTGAGAGGTTCACCGGCGAGCACGCGGCGGAACACGCCAAGAGCCCCATTTACCAACGTGCCTCCCGCGATTGGGAGAAGGCCTAGACGGCTAACCAAGCCGATCAACCCTACCGATAGACGGCAGGCTTGGTGTGGCGGAATGCGTGGAGCCGTCCCGGCCACTAGCTTAAAAGTGGTACAGTTGCTGCAGCAATTCGGGTGAAAACAGGTGTCTTGTGCCTCGTATTCCTCCAAATCCCGGTTACTTGTACCTCAATCATGCGTTCCCTTACTCCGTCATGCCTGTCGACCCTGCTTGCCCTTTTGGTTGGGTGCTTAGGTGGGTACTTGGGTGGATCGGTGGCTTTGGCGCAACAAGCTGCGCAGCAGGGATCCTATGAGTTCAAGGTGCCCCAGAAGGCCGAAATCTTACTCGAGAATTACTGCTACGATTGCCATGACTCCGACTTGGCCAAGGGTGGGGTGAAGCTCGACGACCTGCCCTCCTTCAACCAGGGCGAGCGACTGGACCTGCTCAACATGGCGTTGGAGCACATCTACAGTGGTGAGATGCCACCGAAGAAGGCGGATCAACCCAGCGAAGTCGAACGCGCTGAGTTGGCGGGCTGGATCTGGAGCGAGCTGAAGGTTTTCAACGCCTCGAAACTCGAGGACAAGATGCGCTACTACAAGTACGCCAACTACCTCGACCACGATCAACTCTTCAGTGGCGTGCACAAGGAGCTGGCCTCCACGCCCGCCAGGCGCTGGCGCATCAACGAGCTGATCTACCACGAGCGCATCAACGATGTGTTCGAGCTCGAGGGGCGCGGCCGGCGCGCCGAGTTCTTCGGCATTGTGAAGCCCTTCAATCTGCCGACCACCCCCGGCGTGGCCTACTACGACACCGAAGTGGTGGAGGGCGGACAACTCCTCACCCTGCTCTCCAATGCCAAGTGGGTGGTCGACAAGCAACTGCGCGCCGCCCTGCTGGAAAGCGGCGAGTTCAAGTATCCGCCTGAGTATTTTGAAGCGAAGAAGAACGGCCGTGGTTTCCGTGCGCGCTTTCCCGATGAGGTCTGGAATCCCGGCCGCACCGCCGAACCCTTTGCCGCGGTCATCAAGACCAAGGACGCGCCCAGCACCGAGCAGTGGACGGCCGCGATTCATCACCAGTTCAAGGTGGCACTGCAACGCGAGGCCAAGCTCGATGAGGTGCAGCGCTACCTCGGCATGATCGAGAAGACCCTGACTCGCAGCGACAAGACGGGGGCCCTCAAGAACGTGATGGTCGCCGTGCTGATGGAACCCGAGTTCATCTACCGCACGGAGATGGGCGACGGCCAACTCGATGAGCACAAGCGCTCCAAGCTCACCCCCCGCGAAGCCAGTTACGCCATCGCCTACGCTCTGACCGACCGGGTTCCGGACACCACCTTGGCGGCCGCGGCTAAGTCCGGCTCATTGCAGACGCGCAACGACTACGAACGCGAAGTCCGCCGGATGCTCGCCGATGACACCATCGACAAGCCGCGCATCCTACGCTTCTTCCAGGACTACTTCGGCTACAAGGGGGTTTACCACGTGTTCAAGGACGAGGAGCGTTTCGTGGGGAACTACAACCCGCACCGCGTGGTTTCCACCAAGTACGTCTGGCGGGTGCCCGGCAAGGTGCATGCGGAAGCCGATGCCCTCGTGAACTGGGTGCTTGAGAAAGACGAGAAGGTACTCGAAACGCTGCTGACCACGGACCGCTTCTTTGTTCACCACAGCGGTGATAACGCGGAGATGCAGGAACGTGCCGACAAGGCCACCAAGCAGGCTGCTGAAGACCGCAAACTCTACAAGGAGCTCCTGCAGATCGACAAAAAGCAATACGAGGCGCACATGAAAAAGACCGGCCGCATTGCGCAAGACGGTAGATTGGCGCGTCGTTTCTGGATCAATCTCGATGAGTGGAAGCTGCGCTTTGGTCCCGATGGCACCAAGGGTGAGGACATCATCAAGGTGACTCCGCCCAAAATGCCGGATGTAGCTCAGCACACCACCAAGGTCTGGAACATTGATCACCGCATGTGGAATTACCAGCCGGTGCAACCGATGAAGGTGGAGAACCGCACCGGCATCCTGACCCATCCAGCTTGGTTGATTTCCAACTCACTCAATGCGGCTACGGATCCGATTCATCGCGGCAAGTGGGTCAGAGAGCAGCTCTTGGGCGGTTTCATTCGCGATGTGCCCATCACGGTCGATGCCAAGGTGCCCGAGAACGCGCACGAAACCCTGCGCGAGCGCTTTGCCGTTTCGGAAGCCAAGAAGTGCTGGCAGTGTCACGAGAAGATGAACCCACTGGGCATGGTCTTTGAGGAGTACGACGATTTCGGTCGCTTCCGTCGTGAGGAGGCCCTCGAGTTTCCGGAGAACATCATCGAGCACAAGAATGTGCGCGAGAAAGGGGAGCACAGCGTCTTCAAGAACTACAAGGTGCCCGTCTACAAGACTAAGGCTGTCGACACCACGGGCTACCTCGAAGGCACCGGCGATCCCAAGCTCGACGGCCCGGTGAAGGATGTGCATGATCTCATGACTCGCCTCGCAAAGTCCGACCGCGTGCGCCAGGTCTTCATTCGCAACGTGTTCCGCTACTTCATGGGTCGCAACGAAACCTTCGCCGATTCCCAGACCCTCATCAACGCCGAGAAAGCCTACCTGGACAGTGGTGGTAGCTTTAAGGAGTTGATGGTTTCCATTCTCACTTCCGATTCCTTCATCTACCGCAAATCATCATGAACCAGAGCCGAAGAAACTTCCTGCGCACCGGTGGTGCCGGTCTTGCCAGTCTTGCTGGAATGTCCACTTGGGGCAGCCTGCCCATGTTTGGGGCCGTCAACCAAGTTGCCGCCGCCACACCCTCTGCCGGTCCGGGCACCCCGCGCTTCATCTTCCTGCGCAAGAGCAACGGCACCTTCCCGTCCGAGCTCGTTCCGCCCACGCTGTCTGAAGCGGATAAGGCCAAGGAGGCCAAGATGGAGGCGCTCGACATTGATCTGGATCGCCACGATCTGCCGGATTGGATGGAGCCCATTGCGGCTCACAAGAACAACCTAACTCTGCTGCAGGGCTTGTCGGCCAAGATGTGCACCATGGGGCACTCGACCTATCAATCGCCTCTCGCCGTGTCGCGCACTGCGGAGCGCATTGCCACCATCAACCGTGCGTCGGTGGATGTGGAGCTGGGCCGGATGTTCACTTCGCCCTTCGAGCACATTGAGCTGACCTGCGCACGCAATGCCAAGGGGGTGGTCCGTGGCTATTCCTCCATCGGCCCCAAGCAACCCAACTATGCCTTTGCTTCGCCCGGCGCCGCTTACCGCAACCTGTTCGCGGAGGGTCTTGAGAAAAGCAACAGCCAGAAGGCCGAAGACAGTCTCAACGAGTTCTTGCGCACCAATGCCGCGCGCCACGATGCACGCACTCTCGATCAAATCGAGGCGCAGAAGATCGGTCTCTACGTCAGCTCCGTGAAGGATCTCGAGGAGCGCAATGCGCTGCTCAAGAAGATGGCTCCTCAGATCAAGGCCAACGTGCCCAAGATCGATTCCGCTGTGCTTGCCGATCAGTACTCGGTCGTTGAGCAGCAGTTCGCCTTTGCCGACATCCTCGTGTCCTCCATGCGCGCCGGTCTCTCCAACGTGGTGACCTTCTGTCTCGACGACCTCGGCACTCGCTACGACGGCGTGATTGAAGACACCATCTCACTGCACGAGATTGGTCACAACAAGGCGCTCAAGGGCATGCCTGCTCTCGAAGTCCGCAGCCACTTGCGCACGCACCACATGAACGTGGTCAACAAGCTGGTCGAAGACCTCAAGGCCAGCCCCGAAGGCAAGGGCAGCATGTTCGACAACACCATGATCATGTATCTCCCGGAAAACGGTGAGAAGCACCACAGTCACGGCACCGAGGTTCCTTTCCTCATCCTTGCCGGTGATAATGTGAAGCTCAACATGGCCCGTCGTCGCTACATTCGCCTGCCCAACTACAATGAGGAAGGCCACAAGACCTTGGGTAACTGGTACACCACCATCCTCAACGCCTACGGCAACGACATCCCGCACTACGGTGACTTCGATGTGTCGCTGAAGGTGAAGCAGGACGGTGCGATCAGCCAGTTCATCGGTTGATCCCGGAATGTGACCGCGGCCGGCCTTTACTGAGCTCTTCCTGAATTGACCTGACGGTTAGGGTTCCGGCATGCTGCCGGAATGAAGATCGGTTTCAGAGCGCTCACCAAGCTGTTGGCTGTTTGCCTGTCCTTGTCACTTCTTGGTGGCTACATCTGGCTTCGTCAGGCTCAGGCAGAGAAGGATGAAGAGCTGCGTCAAGCTGCACGCGAACTCGCTAGGCTACGGGCCGCTGAACAAAGTACCGGCGAAACCTTCGATTTCAGGGGGCCTCTCATGGAAGGTCCGGACGAGGTGCTCATGAGTAGCTCCAAAAACCCGAGCCGAGTGATGATGCCGAGCAGCAAAGTGGTCACTGGGGCATTGCGTAGTGGCGACTTTGTCGTGGGCAATTCGATCGATGACATCCTTGCAGAGCCCAGCTCGAATCAGGAGCTCGAGGACGAAGATCGCGTGCTGCTTCCCGGTTCCAAACACAGCGGAACGGGAATCGATGAAGTGCCGAAGCTGGAGGATATTCCCATCATCGGCGGCGGTCTCTTCAAAGGCGAAAAGGAGGAGCCAAAGCACGAGGAGAAAGACAGCCCTGAAAAATGAAAGCTGGATTCACGACTCTCACCAAAGTGCTCGCGATCTGCGTGTCGCTCTCACTGCTCGGCGGTTACGTGTGGTATCGCCAAGATGCGGCAAATAAGGAGCAGGCACGCTTGGACGCAATCCGGGAGGCGAGAGAGAAGGCAGCAGCAGGCTCTGATTTCGAGGGCGAGGGGCCGCCCATGGAGGGTACGGGGGAGACGCTCCTTAGTAGTTCTAAAAATCCCTCGCGCGTGTTGATGCCCGGATCAAAGCGGGGGGACTTTGAAATTGATGGTGAAACGATCGATCAGCTTCTGAATGTGAAAGAAGGCGGCATCAAGGACGCGGGGCCTATCTTGGAGCAAGAGCCTGAAGATGAAGAGCGCGTGCTTCTTCCCGGCTCTAAATACAGCGGAACGGGAATCGATGAAGTGCCGCAGCTGGAGGACATCCCCATCATTAAGCGCTTGTTCAAGGACGAGAAGGAGAAGCCACAACCCGAGAAGCCTGAGAAATAAGCGATTCTCCGAGAGTCTTTCTGTAAAATGATGGTCAATCGGTGGCTGCCGAATTGACCGATGCGTTAGAGCAAGGGCATTCTGCTGGAATGAAAGCTGGATTCACGACCCTCGCCAAAGTGTTGGCGATCTGCCTCACGCTCTCACTCTTGGGCGGCTACGTCTATTGGAGAGCAGAGGAGAACAAGAAGGATCGGGCCCGTCTGGACGCCCTCGAAGAGGCTCAAGAGAAGGCGATGAAGACCCTCAGGGAGAATCTCGCCAAAGACCAAGCCGAGGCGGAGGCCATACTCAGTGAACAGCAAATCAAGGAAATTGAACTCTTCAGTAGCCCCAAGAGCGGACCGGTGGTGATGCCGAGTTCCAAGAGAATGATGGTGATGCCCAGCTCGAAGTCCGGCATGGCTATCGATTTTGAGAAGCTACTCGAGGAGAACCCCGAACTGCGTAAGCAGTTGGAGGAGCAGGCCAAATTGGCTGAAGAGCTGGAGGGCCAAAACGAGAACCCGGCCAAGGACCGCGTGATCATGCCCAGCTCCAAGAAGGCGGAGCCTTTGTTTAAGCCCAAGCAGCAGCAGAAATGAGTTGGGATCGGATTTGGGATCTGATTCGGGATTCAGATTGGTCACTGGTGGCCTTGAGCACGGGTGGGAGTCTGTTGTTCCTGGCCCTGATGTTCCACCCCTTGGAGCGCGCCTTTCCCGCGAAGCGAGGGCAGAAGTTCTTCCGTCCGGAGTGGTGGGTGGACCTGCTCTTTTTCCTCGGCCAGTACCTACTGTGGGGAGGCTTGGTACTGTGGGTGCTGAGTCATTTTGCCAATCAAGTCGATCTGATTATGCCCTCTGGGTTCCGCGCGGCGGTCGCCGCTCAACCGTGGTGGGCGCAGGCCATCGAGGTGATCTTTCTGAGCGACCTCTTCGTCTATTGGGGTCATCGCCTGCAGCATCGCGTGCCCTTCCTCTGGCGCTTTCATGCCATCCATCACAGTGCGGAGCACCTGGACTGGCTGGCGGCGCACCGCGAACACCCCTGCGACACCATTTACACCATGGGCCTCATCAACCTGCCGGCCTTTCTGCTGGGCTTCCCGCTGGAAACTCTGACGGCACTCATCGCCTTCCGCGGCATGTGGGCCATCTACATTCACTCCAATGTGCGTCTGCCCATCGGGCCCTTGCGCTGGTTTGTCGGCGCGCCCGAACTGCACCACTGGCATCATGACCGCGCCCGAGACGCCGGCAACTACGCCAACATCTCACCACTCATGGATCTGATGTTTGGCACCTACCGCTGCCCCGATCACGAGCCGGAGAGCTTCGGCATCCACGAGCCCATCCCGCGCAGCTATCTGGGACAGTTGATGTATCCTTTCAAGCGCAAGAAGCCCCAAGGGCATCAGGGGAATTGAGAACTCATTCTTCCTCGAATGGCTCGAAGACTGAGGTGCCAAAGCCGGGTTTCGTGTTCCAGACACCGCCTTCACCGGGCTTGTAAATTAGGGTTGGAGGAACTTTGCGCCCGCGGAATGACGCTGTGCGGCTGAGCATTCGTGTTTCTGGGTCGAAGGAGTAGGGCTTCATGCTGATGGGTTGCAAAGGCAGTTGGGCATAGGTGGCTTTGGCGGGGTTCTTGTTGCCCATCCTCTGCAGTGATTCCTCCCAACTATGCAACCTAAAGGCCACCATCTCCTGGTGTTGGTGGAGTCCAATCAAGACGACAGTGTCTAAGAACTCTTCCAGAGAGTTCACATTCGCTTTCACGAACTCCAACTGTTCTTGCGACAAGCCATCTGAATCGATCGCTGGTGGTGCCGATCTGAGATAATTCTCGAGACTCTGTTCTTCGAGATGAGTGATCGAATCATTCACATATTGAGCATAAGCCCGTATGGCGGCGGGGTCGGATTGTATGGGATGTCCAAGCGGGCCAGCCGTCCACCAGTAGTCGCGCAACTCGTGGATCAAGGCGTCCGAGTTCAGCTTCCGACCCCAATAGGGAGCATGCCAGGTCATCATGATGGTGCCGGCGGCATACATGGAAATCTCTCCAGAGTTTTCATAGACCTCCTCCATGTTGGAGGGGTCGGATGACTCGGCGCTAGTCATCAGATGATGAACCATGGAGGCGCCTTTGCTTTCGGTGATGATCGTTTGCAGAAAGATCCAAGGCTCTGGCCTAACCTGGAAGCCTTCGGTTTTGAGAGAGACCTCGGATTTTAGTCGAAGGAGATCCACCATGACCATCAATGAGGATGCAGGGCTTGTATTGAATGCACTTTTCTCAAAGCTATAAGAGCCGGGGCCCATTCTGGAGATGGCCTCGAGTTGCTGGATGAGTTCCTCATGCTCCTTGAGAAGATTCAAGGATCGCTCCACATCAAGCTCTTCGTCTTTGGACCGGATGGCGATCAACTCGTTTTTCGTGCGGTGAATGTCCTCCCCCACTTCTTTGATCAGGCCGTTCAATTGATGGATGGCATTCTCTTCGTCTGGGATGGGCGGGGCCTTGCGCAGCTTGGGAAACTCACGGAGTAGTTGTTCTTTTAACCCGGCCAGACCCTTCTCTCTGGCGGGCGAGGCATGTTCACGGAACTGTTTGGATCGCTGATAATGCTCAGCCTGCCGCTTCCTCAGTGCTTCCAGAGTCTCTGCGGTGTCTCGGTCATCCTCAGGCGCTTTCATCGTGCGCAGCACCACAAACACTCCCGCCAGCACGATGGCGATGGCGGTGAGGGTCATGAAGTGGTGGCGTTTCATTCGAAGACTGCGTTTGGATCGTACTTAAAAATCGGGGTTCCAAAGTTGATCATGTTGCCTTCGTCCGGTGGATGGAGGCGAACGCCCAGCACGCCGCCATCAAAAGGGGAGGGGGAGAGCAGAGTGCGGTCTGATGGGTTGTAAATGTAGGGCTGCCGAGTGACCGGATGCAGCGGGAGCTCTTTCATTTGGATGGCGTTAAAGCTTTGAATGGGTAGGCCAGAGCGTTCCAGGTTGCGCAGCAATCTGGCAGTCGCATGAAGGTTTTGCTGAGCTGCATAGTCCACGATATTGCGCAGGGTTTGATGAGCCTCAACTACATGCTGAATGACCAGCTGGTGTTGTTCTTCGCTGAGATTATCAGAAGGTATTTCTGGGATCTTTTGGTGCAAAAAATCTTTCAGGCTTTGTTCGTGCAGCCGATCGATGATGGCATTCATTTCCGTGCTGTAGGCAAGGGCGACGGCGGGCTCTCCCCAATTCTTATTTCGCTCCAGACTGGTAGGCGTCATTTGCTTGTTCCAGAGCTTGCGAGTTTCGCGAGCCAGCAGATTGGCACGGGGATCGCCCGATGCGTAACTTTTGTTCAGTTCGGCTCCCCAGTCCGGTAGCATCAAGATCCTGGTTCCGGTCGGATGGGTGTGAACCGATAGGCTCCGGCGCAGCTCTTGGTTGAGTGATGAATTCTCGCCGGCTGCAAAGTTGTGCGACAAGATGATGTTCTGCATCACGGTGGTGCCTTGGCTTTCGGTGATGATGCGATTCAGTCCGAGCCATGACGCCAGCTCGTGCTCGCCCAAACCAAGGCCGCGCTCATCTCGTTCAGTCCGCAATTTGAGACGCATTAAGTCGAGGAAGACGAGCAATGCGCCCGGATGGGAGACTTTCACGTCGCCAATGAATTCGTTCGTGCCGGGCGGCATCTGAGCGATGGCTTCAATGCGTTCGATGGCAGGGGCGTAGTCATCCAAAAGGGCGCGTGCTTTCTTGGGGTCCCACTCCACCTCTTTGCCCATCACATCAGCGAGCCGTTGCTGGAGTGTTTTGGGCTGCTCTTCTTGATGTTTGCGGATCAGAGCCTGCAAAGCTTCGTTATCCAGGTGCCGATTCTTTTGGATGAGTTCAACGAGTTCTTCTCGTTGGCCTTCCCTTGTAACCATTAACTCATTGGCCAACTCGTTGAGGAGGTAGATGGAGTTTTCCTCGTTGGGGGTGGGAGGTGGCGAATGCAGATTGGGAAACTCCTGCATGAGCCGCTTCTTCATGCGGGCAAACTCCATGGCATTGCTTGCCTTTCGAAGAGGGGTTGGCTGTCGAGCATGTTGAGATTTTCTAAAGCGAGCTGCCTGCCGCTTCTTCAGAGTCTCCGCAATGACGGGTGGATGCTCATCTTCCTTCGGAGTATTCATGGTCCACACCACCACGAGTACACCCACCAGCACTATGGCAATGGCGGAGAGAGTGGTGATGTGATGGCGTTTCATGGCTCGATTGAGATCTTATTCACCACGCAGCAGAAGCTTTCCCGGAACAGTTAGGCTTCCCTTGCCGGTCGGCCACAAGAGGATGCCGACATGAGCCTGCCCTTCAATGGGGTCTTGGTATTTCAAGATGCGGGTCTTTGGATCGAAAGTCATCGGCTTACCAGTCGCCGGGTTGGGATGCGCTCGGATCAGATCAGCGACATTGAAACTACCGGAATTTTCTTCGCGATGAAAATAGAAGGCGGCGGTTTTTAGATTCTGGTGGGCGGCGTGAACCATGATGCTGCGCAGGTTCTCTCGAGTCATGCGGCTGCGCTCCTGAGCCCATTCCAATTGATCGGGAGTCAGACTGCCATCATTGGGTAGCTCGGGCGTGCTGGCGTTATAAAATTTCAACATACTCGTGTTTTTCAGTTCTTCGACCATTTGGCTGATTCGTGCGCTGTAGGCTCGAACCGCACCTTCATCGGTGTCCATCGAGATTTCGGAATGCATAATCATGCTGAAATGGCTCTCCCATTGATCCTTCAGCGTGTCGATGAGCAGTTCATTGCTCAGGGTTCTTCCCCAGTCGGGTAAATGCCAGTTCAGGACATGAGCATCATAGGCTGCGAATCTGCCTAGCGATTCATAGAGCTCCCGATCCATCGGGCTGTTGCCCGAGGCTAGCATATGAGATTCGACCATGCGGCTATGCCTGATCGTGGATCCCTTACTGTTGAGGATGACGTTGGGGAGCCCTACGCCTAAGCGGCGGAGTGCCATGCTGATGGCCGTGTCCGCATAAGAGTCGCTAGTTTGCTCATGGACCCATTCCTTCAAGCGCAAGAGATCGAGAAAAAGCATCAAGGAATCGTCGTGCTTCGAGCGGTCGACCACACTCGTGAATCGATTGGAGCCCTGAACATTCATCGAGCCGATTTTTTCGAGGCGGTCGATTGCAGAGCTGTATTTTTCTAGCAGGGCTTGGGCAGCTTCGAGATCCCACGGCTTGTCGGAACGCATGATGCTCTCCAATTCTGAGCGGAAGGGGCCTACACTATCGACGAGTTCCATGGCCAACTCATTGAGGAGATACATGGGGTTGTGCTCATTGGGAATGGGCGGAGCGGAGCGAAGATTTGGAAATTCCTCGAGCATGCGCTCTTTCATGGCGGCGAAGTCATGCATGCTGTTGGGTGAGCGGATTGCACTCGCCTGTCTGGCTAGTCTGGATTCTCGAAAGCGCTCCGCTTGCCGCTGTTGCAATGCCGTTGATGGCTTATTAGCCTCGGGGGAGTTCCGCTCTCCCTTTAGCTTGAGCAATACCACGAGCACGACCAGCAACGCGATGCCGGTGGCAGTGAGTGTGGTGAGGTGCTGGCGTTTCATGGGTGATTAATATTTCTCTGGTATGAGAGGTGTGTTCCACACGCCGCCCTCATGGGGTTTGTTGATTCGAGTGGGAGGTATGGTGTAGCCATCAAGCTGGATGAGGCGGCTCAGCATGCGAGTTTCAGAATCAAACAGATAGGGCTGAAGGGTAATTGGCTGCCAATTGAATACTTCAGAGACTTGAGATTGGATGTCATGACCATCGCTTTCCGAGTTCCTCAAGCGAATAGCCACCATTTCCTGATGCTGCATCAAACCAATTCTGATAGTTCGATTTAATTGCTCGTGGAAACTAGCAATCATTTCTAAAGTCTGCTGGACCTGTAAAGATGATAGGTCGTTAGAGTCGAGTGGAGGCATTTCAGCACTCATGAATTCCTCGATGCTCTGAGTTTCCAGTCTGGATAGGGTCTGGCTAACATGGTGGGCGTAGGCACGGATTGAAATGGGATCCATCGTGACGGGTTCCGTAAGAAAGGGGTCTTCCAGTGTGCATTGCCACCAGCTGCGCCTTGCTTCGCGAGTAAGCATCTCCGAGTTCAGGCTTTCGCCAACATAAGGCTGATGCCAAACCGGCGTAATGGGGTGTCCGGTTGCCCAGGATTTGAGATTTAGATCCACTTCCACATGGAAGTCTTTGCGATCGAATGCGGGCATGGTCATCAAGCGATTGGCCATCGGGGCGCCCTTGCTGCGGCCGATAATCGTTTCAAGCCTCGCTCGTAAGATGACAGAGTCCATCATCGCGATTGTTACATTTTCTTGAAGGTCTACGCTTTCGTCGAGGCGCGCCAGACGAATTAAAGTCATCAGAGCATGGGAGCTTAGCATGACGTGATTGCCCTGCTCATTATAGTAGGATCCCAACTCCATATCCGGTAAGGGCTTGAGCTTCTCGAGAATCCACGCGTAACGATTAAGTACCTCTTTTTGCAACTGAAGCTTATCGTCGCTGTCTTCACTCATGGCCCTCCATAAGTCTACCCCCAGGTGTTTTTCTTTGGCATTCACCTCATCTAGCAATTGATCCAAATAGTAAATTGAGTTCGATGCATTGAGATGAGTGGGTTGGACGCGAAGATTTGGGAACTTAGCCAGCAGTTGTTCCTTTAGTGCTGCGTGGTCATGTGGCCTGATTTTGATGTGGTGCTGCCGAGTTCTGCCGGATTCCCTATGCCTTTCGGCCTGACGCTGCTTTAAAGCTTCTGTCACTTCGGCCGATAGTTCGCAGCCCTCAGGAGCCTTCATCGTGCGCAGCGCCACCCATACGCCCGCCAGCACGATGGCGATGGCGGAGATAAGGGTGAGTTGGTGGCGCTTCATGGTGTGATCTACTCGCTCTCAGGAAACTCAATGAAGGTGCCCAGGTTCAAGAAGTCTCCCTCCCCGGGAGGATGGATCTTGAGGGCCAAGACCTTCCCGTCATGGAGGGTGGTGCATATGAGGAGGCGTGTAGGTGCCGTGTAGTAGTAGGGCTCTCCCGTGATTGGGTTGAGAGGCAGCATCTTCATGTTGATGTGCAAATGGCTCCCTGAGTATCGCGATCGCCGCAGTGCCCGGGCCGCGGCTTCGAAATTTTGATAAGCGGCGTGCTGCAAGATGTTGTGAATAGTTTCATGCGTTTCCTTGATCTGCTGGCTGACCAGTTGGTGTTGTTCCGGAGTCAGACCATCGGAAGAAATTTCGGGCCATTGACTCATCCAGTAGGCATCCAGGTCATTTTCCTGCAGGAATGAGATGATCTTGTTGAGCTCGGCGCTATAGACCTTAGCCACGGGCATTTCTCCCCAGACCGGGTTGTGATCGATGCGGTCTTGATCCAGTTGATTGTCCCAGAGGCCGCGAATCTGGTCGATGAGCAGGTCGGGATCGCCCTCTCGTGTCTGCCGACTCAAAGCGGCCCCCCAATCGGGTAGAAACATTCCATGCATCCCGGCTCCGTAGGCCCCTAGACTCGCAGTGTGTTCATAGATCTCCAGCTTGAGGCCCATACTGGCTGTCGTGCCATTGTTGGCCTCTGCCATGAGGCCATGCATGACCGTAGCCCCTTCGCTGTATTTGATGAGCCGCGCAATCCTTGCGCGCTTCAACAAGCTGTCACCCAATCCCTCGCTAGCACCGGACCGGGTAATCTCACTAGATCGCAGACTCATGAGGTCGAGCAGAAGCATCATGGCATCCGGATGACTTGTGATGTCTTCGCCTACGAAGTTGAATGAACCCATGGGCATCTCGGCGATGTCATCGAGCTTGTCGAGGACATGGGCGTAACGCTCGATCAGTTCTTTCATCTCTCCAGAGTTCCATCGAGTCTTCGAACCCATGACTTGGTGAATCTCTTCGCGGAATGAAGTGCCATCATCCAAGAGCTCGTTAGCCAACGCATTGAGCAAGTAGATGGGATTTTGTTCGTCGGGAATGGGCGGCTTGGGGCGCAGCTTGGGGAATTCCTTGAGCAGTTGTTCTTTGAACGGAGACAATTGAAGGGCGGGCTGCGACGGTCGCGAGGTTCTCGCCTCTCTGGATTCGCGATAGCGTGCCAGCTGCCGTTGCTTGAGTGCCTCCATGGCCTCGGCGGAATACTCATCCGCTTCTGGTGCTTGCATGGTGCGCAGTGCCACCCATACGCCGACAAGCACGATGGCGATGGCGGAGAGAAGGGTGAGGTGGTGGCGCTTCATGAGAGGGCGCCGACTCTAACGCAAACGGAGGCCCAAGCCAATGGGTCTCCGGCTGTTTTCGGTCTCTTGACCTACTTTTTACGTGCGGCCGCAGCTTTGAGGGCGGCCTCGAGGTGTTCCTTGGGGTCGTCGGGCTCGATGCTCTGGTCGCCCTTGGGGTTGTCCGGCGTGATGCTGGCGTAATAACGGCCCAATGCGGTGAGTGAACCATCGGCATGAATCAGCGCGCTGGTGTAGCCCTGCGGCTCGTGCATGCCGAAGGAGAACCAGGCGTAGCCAGCGATCCAATCCTGCTCCTCCATCCAAGGCAGCACCTCCTTGGCGAAGGCCATGACGTTCTTGGTCGTCATGCGGTTTTTGGAGTGGTCGCCCTTGGTGTTCCAGTCGGCGGGGCAGAATTCGGTAACGAGGAGAGGGCGGCCGCCATACATTTCGTATGTCCGCTTGAGCTTGTCCTTGAAGTGCTTGGCGCTGGTGCCGCCGTAGGAATGCACGCCGATGTAGTCCACGCGGTAGCCTTTCTTTTCGGCACCCGCCATGAAGGACTTCATCCAGTCACGATCGGGATGGACGCAGGAAGGGCTGCAAAGTGGGATCTTCAGCTTCTCGAGGGTGGGCCAGAGTTTGAGCGCAAGCTCCACGGTCATGTTGGCCTGCTCCTTGCCGTCGGGCTCGTTGAAGGCCAGTAGGCGTTTCACCTTTTTGCGGCGAATTTGCGGGATGACGTCTTTCTTGAGTCGATTCTCGAGGGCTTCGACGGTCCACCCTCCCCAGGTCATGGGAACGAACTCGCTGTCGATGAAGCGACTCTGCTTGCTGATGGTCTCTGAGCCCCAGGAGTAGTTCCAAGAGGGCTTGATCTTCTCGAGTTTGGGCAGGTTTTCCTCGTAGCTGCCGCCTCGCTTGTCGCTGGGATCTCGCAGGGTGAAGCAGGCTCCCTTCTTGCCGGGGAGCTTGAGTTCGGCGGCGCTGTAGGCGGGTTTGTATTGGGCAGAAGCGCTCAGAGTGAGCAGGCCGAGGGCGAGAGCGGAGAGACGCAGCATGGGTGGACCCTAGCGCTCTGTCGGGCAAAGGCGAGCCAGGAAGGAGGGGCAAGCGTACGGAATCCCAGTAGGCCACCTGTCCAAAGGAGGTACGGCTTGTGTGGAGATGGAGATTGATCCGGGGCGCAGGCTCCGTATGGATAGGTTCAGTCCTACGCACGATACCATGTTCTCCCTCCGCCATCTCCTTCCTCTCGCCGCGCTGACCACCAGCCTGATTGCCGCCGAGCGCCCGAACATCCTCTTTATCTTCTCGGACGACCACTCCAGCCGCGCCATTTCGGCCTACGGCAAGGACCTCGCCAAAATCGCGCCGACTCCAAACATCGATCGCCTCGCCAAGGAGGGCGCCATCCTCAAGAACTCGTTTTGCGCTAACTCCATTTGTGGCCCCGTGCGCGCCACGGTGATGACCGGTCTGCACAGCCACAAGAATGGCCTGATGCGCAACGACTCGGGCGCCTTCGATGCCAGCCAGTGGAACTTTGCCAAGGAGCTGAAGAAGTCCGGTTACACCACGGCGGCTGTGGGCAAGTGGCACCTCAAGAGCAACCCGACCGGATTCGACTTCTGGGAGATCTATCCGAACCAAGGCAGCTACTACAACGCCGTGTTCCGCAAGATGGACGGCAGTGAAGTTCGCGAGACCGGCTACTGCACCGATCTTGTCATCGGCAAGGCTACCAAGTGGCTCGACGAGCGCGACAAGTCCAAGCCCTTCCTCTTGATGACTCAGTTCAAGGCGCCGCATCGCACCTTCTGTCCACCACTGCGTCATCTCGGTGCTTGGGATGGCGTGAAGATCCCCGAGCCGCCAACGCTATTCGACGACTACGCCAACCGCAGCAAGACGCTTGGTAAGAACGAGATGGAGATCGATCGTCACATGCACTGGCAATACGACCTGCAGGTGCGCAAGGATGAGAAGGGCGCCGCTGACCTTCTGCCCAACCGCTTCCCCGCCAGCGAGTACAACCGCATGACGCCCGAACAGAAGGCCAAGTGGGATGCTTACTACGGTCCTGAGAATCAGAAGTTTCTCACCGACCTCGCCGCCGGCAAGTTGAGTGACGAGGACATCGTGCGCTGGAAATACCAACGCTACTTGAAGAACTACCTCGGAGCTGTCCGTGCTGTGGATGAAAGCGTGGGCAAGCTGCTCGACTATTTGGAGAAGAACGATCTCGCTGATAACACCATCGTCATCTACGGCTCCGATCAGGGCTTCTTCCTTGGTGAGCACGGTTGGTTCGATAAGCGCTGGATGTTTGAAGAGGCGCTCGAAATGCCCTTCCTCATCCGCTGGCCCGGCGTGGTGAAGCCGGGCTCACGTCCTGAAGGCCTGATCCAGAACATCGATTACGCAGCCACCTTCCTTGAGATGGCCGGCTTGCCCGCTCCGAAGAATCTCGACGGCCGTTCCTTCGTGCCGCTGCTCAAGGGCGAGACCCCCGACGATTGGCGCAAGGCCATCTACTACGCCTACTACGAGCTGGGTGAGCACAACGTGCCGCAGCATT
>CAZIPY010000093.1:0-7310 GCA_964541125.1 uncultured Luteolibacter sp.
GGCATCGACCTGGGGCTCGGAGAGAATGAGTCGGCTCGCCTCGGCGAATTCCTCGTTGCTAAGCCCGGCCACATCGTAGCGCTGAAGGATACGCAGGCCGCTGAGCTGAGGAAGTCCGAGGGACTCGTGAAGGTCGTGGAGGAGGTGGCGTGCTTCAGCGTTAAAGCCGGCCTTCTTTTCAACGAAAATGCGGTTCATCAGCGGTTCAGCGTCGGGGGACGCCGGATGCTAAGGAACCACCGCTTGAGAGCAAGGCGAATGCCCGATTATGGGGCCTCAGGAGCGGAAAAAGCCTGATCCTTGAGCGAATCGACCACGGATTTGGGGATCGAGCTCGGATTGGCGTATTCGAAGTGGCGTCCCTCGAAGTTGCGCAGCACCACTTTGTCCTCGTCGTTGGCCACCACGTAGTCGGGATTGACCGGGATTTTGCCGCCGCCGCCGGGGCCGTCGATGACGAACTGGGGGATGGCGTAGCCGGTGGTGTGGCCGCGCAGGCCCTCGATGATTTCCACGCCCTCAGCGATGGAGGTCCGCAGGTGTGACGAGCCGTTGATCTGGTCGCATTGATAGAGGTAGTAGGGGCGCACGCGACACATCAGTAGTTTGTGCACGAGCTCCTTTTGGACCTCGACCGAGTCATTCACTCCCTTGAGTAGGACACTCTGGTTGCCCATGGGGATGCCGGCATCGGCGAGGCGGCCGAGAGCATCGCGGACTTCGCTGGTCAGTTCCTTCGGATGGTTGGCGTGAATGGAGATGAAGAGAGGATGATGCTTCTTGAGCATCTCGCAGAGCTCGGGGGTGATGCGTTGTGGCAGGAAGAGGGGGATGCGCGAACCGATGCGCACGAACTGGATGTGCGGGATGGAGCGCAAGCGGGTCAGGATGCGGTCGAGTCGGCTGTCCGAGAACAGCAGGGGATCGCCACCACTGAGTAGGACGTCGCGCACTTCAGGAGTGTTCTCGAGGTAATCGAAGGCTGCCTCCCATTGGGTTTCGAGCTGTTGATCGCCGACGCCGGATACCACGCGCGAGCGGGTGCTGTAGCGGTAGTAGGAAGCACAGCTGTCGGTGACCAGGAAGAGGACGCGGTCGGGGTACCGATGGACCAGACCGGGCACCGGCATGTGGCTGTCCTCGCCGCAGGGGTCCGCAACTTCCTCAGGGGCGTTCCAGCCTTCCTCGAGGCGGGGAATGACCTGGCGGCGGATGGGACAGTTCGGGTCTTCCTTGTCGATGAGGTTGAAGAAATGCGGTGTAATGGACATCGCCAGCTTGTTGCCAGCCAGCAGGGCTCCGGCGCGTTCGACGTCAGTGAGGTCCAGGTGCTCCTCCAATTCGGCCAGCGAATCGATGCGGTTGCGCAGTTGCCACTTGGGATCGTCCCACTGATCCATGGCTTCAATCGGCCAGTAACCGGGGGCGTGGGAATGGAAATGGGAATCGTTGGCTGGCATGGGAAGCCTGTAGAAAGAAGGGAAGGAGCCGCAGTCTCGGTCAGATACGCGAAATCGCAACGGGAAATTCACTCCGATGCCTGTAGTCGAGCCGCACGGCGCAGCCATTCGACCAATTTTCCAGCGGAAACGGCAATATCCCTAGCGCTAATGGTGTTGGAGGCATTGCCAGTTCGGCTGGTGGTGACCCAGAGGACGGGTAGGTTTAGAGGCTGATAGGTGGTGGCGAGATTCTTCAAATTGTAGTCCAGCCATTCTTGGGATCCCAGATTTCCCAAGGCGCGGGCACTGGCCTCGGCGGCATTGGGAGTCAGAACCACGAGTTGGGGGCTGGTCCCCATAGGGCCGATGACGAAGACCGCCGAGGGAGCGCTCATCAGGGCTTGCACACGTTTGAGGGTCTCGCTGACGGGGGACTCGGTCTCATTGCCATGAGGAACAAAGAGAAAGTGGATATGGGATTGGGGTTGGTCCTTGGCCAGGGCCTGAGCCGTGGCGATGACTGCGGCCAAGCCCGAGTCTGCCAGACCGGTTTCGCTATCACGCGGGCTGTCATACGGAACCACGACCCACAGATGGGGAGAGTTTTCTTCAGGTCCCGGTAAGCTGGCTCGCATGATCGGCCATTGGTCTGGAGCCACGATGTTTTCGATTTCGTAACCGGTGTTGGAGGGTCCGAGTACGCCAGCGACCATGGCCGCTGCACGGGTCAGATTGTATTGGGTGGTTTCATCCCGAGTGTGGCGTTCGCCGACCATCTGGCTGAGTTTGCGCAGATCCTCAGCAATCCGTTCTTCCGACATCTCCATTGCGAAACGCTGTTGGCGCTCTTCTTCCTTCTTGTCGTCCTTGTTGATGGACCACCACACGGCGACACCAGCGGAGCAAATGAGCCACACGGGAACCAGCGACAGCAGGACGACCAGCCAGCGCGAACGGCGTTCAATGGAATCAGACATCAGTCAGTGAAAGGCGGTGTTTGGTCGTCGTCCTCTTTCTCATCCTCCTCGTCTTCATCCTCGTCGAGGGGTTCCTCGATGCCGCGGCGGATTTTCTGAGATACCCATGGCCGGATCATGCCGTAAATCAAGTAGGCGCTAAAGAGCACCACCGCCATCTTGTAGCGGAACTGGATGATCAGCAGGATGATGATGACGCCAGTCAGTAGGGTTGGCAGGGTGCCGCGGCTGCGCCAGTCGATCTTCTTGAAGCTGGGATAGGGGATGCTGCTGATCATCAGCAGCGACAGGCCGAGCATGGCTCCGGCCAACACATACTTCCACGGGCCGATCTGAACGTCATCCTGGTAGAGGTCGATGATCAGGAAAGTCAGTGAGGCGATGAAGCCCGCGGCCATGGGAATAGGCAGGCCGCGGAAGTCGTTATTGTCGCTGGCTTTCTTGGGCAGGTTGGCCAGACAGTTGAAGCGGGCGAGTCGCATGGCGCCGCAGATCAGGTAGATGAGCGCAATGCCCCAGCCGATGTTGCCCAGAGGAAAGAGCACAGCCTTGGCCATGAGCATGGAGGGAGCCATGCCAAAGGAAATGATGTCGGCGAGGGAATCGAACTCCTGGCCGAAGGGGGATTCCTTACCGCCGAGGCGGGCCAGTCGGCCGTCGAGGAGGTCGAAGAGACAGGAGCCGAAGATCAAGAGGATGGCATACTGGTAGAAGGGTTTGATCTTCTCGTAGTAGGCCTTGTCGGTGATGCCATCGACTTTGTTGGCCTCAAGCATGCCGTTGAAGATCATCAACACTGCAAAGAACCCGCAGGCCAGATTACAGGCCGTCATCAGGTTGGGCAGGAAGTAGATCTTCGGTTCGTCTGGATCGCGCGTGCGCGGCATGGGGCGAAGGCTAGGTGGCGAACGTTGAACCTTCAACGTTTAACGCTGAACTTTGAAGGATGAATGTAGGCGCGCTGGTGACAGCGCGAGCGTCTAAGGCTCCGTCTGCCCAACCGCACTCGCGTTCTCACGAACGCGCCTACATATCCCGCTGACCGTTGACTGATGACCGCTGACAGCCCACTCTGTGGGCCATGCAAGCCAGCGAACTCACGGTGGACACACCCATGGAAACCATCATGGATAGCCTTCCGGGCGCCAAACGGGCCCTGTTTGCCGCTTATCATCTGGGTGGATGCTCTAGCTGTGCCTTCTCGAATGAGGAGACTCTCGCCGAACTCGCCAAGCGCAGCGAGGTGGAGCCCGAGGCCATGCTCAAGCAGCTCCTCGACTCCCACGAGCACGACAAGCAGATGCTTGTGAAGCCCCAGGAGGTAAAAATCGAAGAATGGCGGGTGCTCGACGTCCGCACCCGTGAGGAGTTTGAAGCGGTGTCCATTGGTGGCTCCGAACTGATGACCCAAGAGCTCCAGCAGAAAGTCTTCTCGGAGGATAAGGAGCAACGCATGCTGCTCGTCGATCACCAAGGGAAACATGTGCTCGATCAAGTCGCCTGGTTCCGCGGCCATGGTCTCAAACAGACCTTCGGTCTGCGTGGTGGCATTGATGCTTGGAGCGTGGAGGTGGACTCCTCCATCCAGCGCTATCGACTCGAGATAGATTGAATGTTATGAGCATGACCTGATGTTTCATGTATTGGCTCATACATTTAAGGTGTATCCCGCACATCCGGGGGCACTGACTTGGCTGATCATCTCGCTCTTGCCTTGGTATCTGGTGTGGCTCACCAAGAGCGGCTGGAAGCCTCGGGGTATGCAGTGGGTTGCCCCATCTCTCGCCTTGGGCGCTTGGGCGATATTGGTATGGAGGTATATGGATTGGTTGAATCGTGCGGGAGCGGGCTTCGGGCTTGAATTTTCAGTAATAGATATCGTGGTGGATCTGGCTAAATCCATGGGGTTTTATGGTCCACTGGCTTTGACGCTTTCTCTGGCGATTCTGATCGCTGTTCATGGAATATCTGAGGAAGACTACGAAAAGGGAGTATCAGATCATCAGTCCAAATGACTTTGGTCTCCCCTAGTTGATTGTAACGATGAATCCGACCTTGGTAATTGAGAATGCACGGCGCCGACCGGACGCCTTCTACCTCATCTTTCTTGCTTTCTTTTGGTTGATATGGACGCCTCTCACCGGATTTGCCCAGTATTTTGCGATCACAGACTTTCACTGGTTTTTCGTGATCTGGTTGCCATTCGGATACATCGGCGTGTTGGGCATTCCTTGGATGGTGATTCAGTCCCTTAAGCCGCAGAAATTGGAAGCAACGCCTGATGCACTCAGAATCCACGGCTCAGGAGTTCCGTTTCGCAGAGTTGTCGATTTGCCTCGAGATCGCGAAATCAAACTTCACATCGGACATGCCGAAGAAGATTCTGAGGGAGAAATGGTGGCCACTCTGAATCTCTTATCTGATGCTTCGTGGTATCAAAGGCGGATTATGATTTCACCCTTGTCCCATCCTGAGGAAAAGCCGCGCTTGTTTCGCCTGATTAAGTCATTCCTATGTGAAAATGGTTTTGAAGTGGTGATTGAGGACAAGCACCCAAAAACCAGGACCTCGGAAGATGATGAGAAGTGAGCATGGTCCGTGTGGATTGTCATGTGCATGAGCTCCATCATCCGCTAGTGTCAGCATCCATGAAAACTCTCCTTCCCACAGTTGCGCTCGCAATATTCACCACTGTTCTTCCTCAAGCCCTGGCAGAGGAGCATTATGAAGAGAAACCCATCAAGGTGCAGAAAGCGGGCGCCTTCGATAAGGACAAGCAAGTCATCATTGAGGTGGGTGAGAAAGTCACCCATAAAATCAAAATCTATCAGGGTGAATTTTTCGGTGCGACCACCATCATGGCGAGTTCCCACATGACCAACACCACGGATCAGAAGATCAAGGCGGTCTATGCTATCTCTTTCCATGACAAGGACGGCAAACTGGTGGGTTGCCATCAGGGCTCCTGGGACCTCGAGCCCAAGGAAGATATTCAATACGGCAGTGGAATCATCTACGCCGATGAAAAATCCATCACCAGTGTCAGTAGCTATAAGCTGCGTGTCCAAGCGACGCCCTCTAAGAAATAAGCCCTAAATTCAATATCGCCATGCGCCTGCTCTCCTGCCTCTTTCTCCTCACGATTTCCGGCCTTCAAGCGGAGGAAGTCCTGTTCAAGGATGACTTTAAAAAGGGCCTCGCCGATGGCTGGTCCTGGGTAAGGGAGGATCCCAAGGCCTGGCGCACGACGGATGAGGGTCTCGAGATGCGCATCTTGCCCGGCAATCTGTGGGGCAAGGCCAACAACGCGAAAAATGTGTTGGTGCGTCCGGTGCCGGACTTCGGCAAGGACTGGATCAACATCGGCGTCAGTTTTGAAAATGTGCCCACCGAGAATTTCGAGCAGATCAACCTGTCCTGGTATTACGACGATAAGAATATGGTGAAGTTCGGCCTCGAGAAGGTTCACGACAATCTGTGCGTGGTCATGGGGCGTGAGGAAAACGACAAGACCAAGACGGTGAAAATCGTGAAGGAAGCTACGACCAAGGTGGATCTGCGCCTAGTGGTGCACGGCGACACCATTGAGGGCTACTACCGCCTCGATGGTCAGAAGGGTTGGGACAAGGCCGGCGAGTGCACGCTACCTGCGGCTCAGAATCCCAAGATCAGCATTCATGCCTACAACGGCCCCGGCAAGGTGGAGCGGTGGGCGAAGGTTTCCGACCTCTTTGTGAAGCGGTTCAAGGTGGAGGAGTGAATGGGTCATTCACTGCCGACTGCTCACAGGTTAAGGTAGGGACCTTTCTCCGAAAGGTCCGTATGTATGGCGGAGCGTGACAGAAAGATAGGACCTTTAGGCCACACAGCTCATAGACGTAAGGACGTCTCGGAGAGACGTCCCTACCTGCGTCAGATCCCATTCACCCTAATCTTCTTCGCCACGGCCGGGGCCTCGAAGCGATGATGCTCGGGGAAGTCGCTGCCGAGTAGTGGCAGGCAGTAGTCGCGGAAGGTCTGAGTCACGCCGTTACCGGCTTCGTTGATGAACTCGTCTTCCATGTGGCGAGTGAGGCCGGCCACTTTGGCGATATCCACCAACTCGTAGTTCACGGCGTAGTTGAGTTCAGTGCGCTTGATGGCCATGGAGCCGGACTCTGCCCCATCGACCACGGCGGCACGGACGCCGGCTTGGGCGACTTCGCGCGCCTCGCGGGCATCGGTGTCGGACAAGCAACCAATGAAGGAGCGCTGGAGATAACCGAAAGTGTCGGCGCGCACGCGCTTGAGGCCGAGATTGGTTTTGATGGTGTCCGAGATGAGGTCGCCAAGAGCGCCGGTGCCCGAGAGTTGCACGTTGCCGTGGGCGTCGCGCTCCACGGTTTCGCTGAGCTTGGTGATGATGGGAGTGCCCTCGGCATCGGAGATGCCTTCGGAGATGGCGATGGAACAGAAGCCGTGCTGGCTGTGGATGCGTTCGACGTCGGCGAGGAACTTCTCTTGATCGAAGGCGCGCTCCGGTAGGTAGACGAGGTGCGGGCCATCGTCCTCGTATTTGTTGGCCATGGCTGAGGCGGCGGTGAGGAAGCCGGCGTGGCGACCCATCACAATGCCGATGTAGATGCCGCCGAGTGCACGGTTGTCGAGGCCGGCACCGATGAAGGCCGAGGCGACAAAGCGCGCAGCGGAGCCAAACCCGGGACAGTGGTCGTTCTCAGTGAGATCGTTGTCGATGGTCTTGGGGATATGGATGGCGTGTAGCTCGTAGTTGGCGGCTTTAGCGTGTTCGCCGACGATGCGAACGGTGTCCGAGGAGTCGTTGCCACCGACATAGAAGAAGTAGCGAATGTCATGAGCCTGCATGGCTTTGAACATGCGCTCGCAGTATTCG
>CAZIPY010000094.1:0-3230 GCA_964541125.1 uncultured Luteolibacter sp.
AATTTCCGATGCGTCAGATCACCCGTGGCACCAAAGATGACAATGGTGCAGGGCTCGGCACGCGAACGCGCCGCCAGATCTTCGCGGAAGGGGTTACTCATCGGCTGGAGGCCTTACCAAGGCATTTACCATGGCAAAGGAAAGGCGCGGTTGAAGGCGAAGACCTTGTCGCGAATGGCGTGCAAGGCGGTTTCGTCTTCGTGATTGGAAAGCGCTTCGTGAATGAAGTCGGCAACGGTTTCGACATCGGCTTCCTTCATACCACGAGTGGTAACCGCTGGAGTGCCAATGCGAATGCCACTGGGCTTCATCGGGCTGCCGGTGTCGAAGGGAATGCCGTTCTTGTTGACGGTGATTCCGGCTTCATCGAGCGCGGTGGACGCCTCGGCGCCATTGAGACCCTTGGGTCGCAGATCGACGAGCATGACGTGGTTGTCGGTGCCACCGGAACAGATGCGGTAACCATGCTCGGCCAGACGCGCCGCCATGGCTTGGGCATTTTTGACCACCTGCTGGGAGTAAGTCTTGAACTCGGGCTTGAGGCATTCGCCAAAACACACGGCCTTGGCGGCGATGATGTGCATCAGCGGGCCACCCTGAACGCCGGGGAAGACCTGGGAATCGATCTTCTTCGCGAACTCTTCTTTGCAGAGGATGATGCCACCGCGTGGACCGCGCAGGGACTTGTGGGTGGTCGAAGTGACAAAGTCGGCATGAGGCACCGGGCTGGGATGCACGCCAGCAGCGACCAGACCGGCGATGTGAGCCATGTCGACGAAGAGGTAGGCGCCAACTTCGCGGGCCAGCTTGCCCATACGCTCAAAATCAATTTCGCGCGGATAGGCCGAAGCGCCGACGGTGATGAGTGCGGGCTTGAGTTCACGCGCGGTCTTCTCGAGTTCGGCGTAATCGATGCGCTCGTCCTGTTCGCTCACGCCGTAGTGCGTGACGTCGTAGAAACGACCGGAGAAGTTGGCCTTGTGACCGTGGGTAAGGTGACCGCCGTGGGCCAGATCCATGGTGAAGATCTTGTCGCCGGGTTTGAGCACCGAGAAGTAGACCGCGGTGTTGGCCTGGGAACCGGAGTGGGGCTGCACGTTGGCATGTTCAGCTCCAAACAGCTCCTTGGCGCGATCAATGGCAATCTGTTCGACCACGTCGACGTGCTCACAACCACCATACCAGCGGCGACCGGGATAACCCTCGGCGTATTTGTTGGTGAGCAGCGAACCCTGAGCCTCCATCACGGAGGGCGAGGTGAAGTTTTCGGAGGCGATCAGCTCGATGTGGTTGCGCTGACGCTTCTCCTCAGCAGTGATCGCGGCGTAAATGTCGGGATCGGTGACCTGAATACGGCTACCGGAGGACTTGCACACGCGAGGCTCGTGACGACCACCTTCGAAGGCGGTGTCGAGGAAAGTGTCGACCATGGCGGTGGCAGTTTCCGCATCGGTATCCTTACCGCTGAGGCAAAGCACATTCGCATCGTTGTGGCTGCGGATGATGCCGGCCTCTTCAACGGTGCGAATGTTAGCAGCACGCACGTGGCGGTGACGGTTGGCGGCGATACTCATGCCAACTCCCGAGGTGCAGGCGAGGATGCCGAAATCACAGGTGCCGTCAGCAACTTGGACCGCCACTCCATTCGCATAGTCGGGATAGTCAACCGAGTCTGCGCTATCGGTGCCGAGATCGATGACCTCGTGGCCCTTCTGTTTGAGGTGTTCGGCAACAGCCGCTTTCAGTTCAAATGCTCCGTGATCGGCGCCGATGGCGATGCGGTAGATGGGGTGGCTCATGGTTGGGTGGTGGGAGGGGTAGGTAATCCCTAATTGTTTGCCGCCGGGAAAAGGGGGTGGTTGAACGGACGGAGGGACGATTCCCGGCTGCGGCGGGATTGAAGCGTGGGACAGCCCAAAATGGAACCGGAAACCGCAGAAAAATGACCCAAATCAGGCCTCAGCACTCTTCAAATCCTGAACAATGATCTGGAGGCTGGTCCGCCCTCGGAAGGTATTGCGATCCACGGTGAAAGCCACGTCCCAAGGCGGCTCAGGCAGTGGATGTTCCCCTCCCCCGAAATAGACCGCATCGCGCTCGTGGTGGTCCTGACATAGCGGCAGCCGAAGATGCTTGTTCTTCATCACGATGGGTTCCCGGCTGTTGTGGACTCCACGAGCCACAAAGACCGGCTGAGGATTGCCGCTACCAAAGGGCTGGAGGAGTTCATATTCCCCAAGGAAATCCAGCGTCAGCAGATCCAGTGAAACCTCCGCATCATAGAGGAGCTTGGGAGCCCGCTGAGATTCATCGGCCTGCTGCAGCACGTGCTGGCCGAAATGCTCGCGGAAGGCGTCCATGCATTCCTCCCGGATGGAGATGCCCGCCGCCATATCGTGACCACCCCCAGCCACCAGATGCTCCATGCCATCGCGAATGGCTGCCACCAAAGAGACCCCTTCAATACTGCGACCCGAGCCCTTACCGACTCCGTCTTGATCAATGGCCACAATGAAGGTCGGCTTGTGATGTTGTCGCATGAGTCGCGAGGCAACGATGCCCACCACCCCCGGATGCCAGTCACGAGAACCGAGCACGATGACGGGTTGCTCGAGCCATTCGGGATGAGATTCCAACATGGCTTCGGCTTCCTTGCGAATGCGGATCTCCTCGGCCTGACGCTCGCGGTTGTAGTCATCTAGGCGACTAGCGAGGGACTCAGCTTCGCCGCGGCTGTCCGTCATGAGAATGGCCAGGGCATCCTCCGGCTGATCCATGCGTCCGGCGGCATTGAGGCGTGGGCCAATTCGGAAGCCCACGTCCATGGAAGTCGCTGCCCCGTTCATGCCGGTGATCTTCTGCAGAGCCTTGAGCCCAGGATTCAGCGTGCCGGGAAGACGCTTGAGGCCGTGGCGCACCAACAGGCGGTTTTCGTCCACCATGGGCACGATGTCGGCAATGGTCGCCACCGCCACCAGCGTCAGCAACTCCTTGAGATCGAGATCCACCTTGCGGGTCTTGAGCAGGGCGTGTCCCAATTTGAACACCACCCCCGCAGCACAGAGATACGTGAAGGTCTCTCCGAGCTTGGGATTCACCAAAGCATTGCAGTCTGGCGGGCCATCGGGAGAAGGCTCGTGATGATCGACGACCACCACATCGACTCCTTGCTCGCGGAGTTGGGCGATTTCATTCACCGAGACCGGGCCGCAGTCGACGGTGATGATGAG
>CAZIPY010000095.1:0-4002 GCA_964541125.1 uncultured Luteolibacter sp.
GCGGGCTTTGTCCAAGTTGCCGTTGTCGGGCCAGCTGTTGAGCGGCGCAAAGCGCTGCTGCCCACGGCCACCCCCGCCACGCCCATCACCAGTGCGGTAGGTGCCAGCACTGTGCCAGGTCATGCGCACAAAGAAAGGACCGTAGTGACCAAAGTCGGCTGGCCACCAGTCTTTGGAATCCGTCATGACATCGGCGAGATCCTTCTTCAGGGCGTCGTAGTCGAGGCTGTTGAAGGCCTCAGCATAATCAAAGTCTCCCTCCATGGGATTGGACTTCTCGGAGTGCTGATTGAGCAGGTCGACTTTGAGGCGATTGGGCCACCAGTCATCGTTGGTGGTGGCAGCTCCGCCAGTGGATGCGGCGCCGTGGCCGAATGGACATTGGGGTTCGTTGGACATGGATATTTGTGTGGGTAGGTAGGTTGAGATTGAAAATGAATGGCTTCAGGATGCCGCACTCTGCTCCTTCTGGCATTTGGGACAGATGCCCCAGTAAATGACTTCTGCCTCATCGATGTCGTAACCGTGGTCCTGGGCAGCCTTCAGACAGGGCGTGTAGCCGACGGCGCAGTCGACATCCTCCATCGAACCACAGATGCGGCAGACCACGTGGTGATGATTGTCACCCACGCGGGTCTCGTATCGGGCTGGGTGTCCGGATGGCTGCACCCTGTTGAGTAGGCCCTTCTCGGACAGGAGGCTGAGGACGTTATAGACAGCCTGACGAGAAATCGCCCCGATGTCCTCTTTCACCGCCTCGACCACCTCATCGGCGGTAGAGTGAGGTCGGCGGTCGACGGTCTTGATGACGGCAATACGCTGAGCTGTGACGGGAATCCCCTTTTGACGCAGCATTTCGGACTCTGACATACTGTATATTTTGTCGAGATTTGGACTCAGTCAAGTGGGCAAAACTGAGTTTTTCACCAATTCAGCACCCATGCTATGGCACAAAAAAACCGGAGCCCCGTTGGAGCTCCGGTTTGTTGAATTTGAAGATGCAATTACTATTCGCCGCTGTTTTGATTTGGGTGCTCAATTTCGGGATTTGCATCGCCCCAAACTGAGCCGTTCCCAGTCTCAAAAAGACCGAGCTTGGACTTCAGTTTAATTTCACCCTTTGTGATCTTTGGATCAACGGCACTCATATCGATGCGGAGAACCACGGAACGCCCGTTGTAGGGATCATCATCCCATTCTCCTCCGTCATCGCTATCACCGCCCTCTTTTTTCACAGGAGCCACCAGAAGTGGTATGGCGGAATTATAGGAACTGGACATGCCGTCGCCGCCATCCAGAATATATGAGAAACCCACTTCTTTGCCTTTAAGCAGTTGGCCTTCGGTTTGGTTGTTATCAGGCTCTCTACTCCATTTCGTCTTACAGTAGAAGGGAGCTTCTTGGTCGACATAACCACCCGCAACCAACTGGCTCAATAGCTGATTGGAACCACCGGCTGAACTGAGGACAGCATCACTATCATCGCCTGTGAAAAGGCTTTCGGAATTTTCATCAGGATATTGTTGCTCATCACTCTCAAAGTTGAAGAGCGCGTAGCCAACCTGCTTTGCATTCTGGATCGCTTTTGCGTGATCCGCTTTCTTCCGCTGAGCGAGTAGCACCGGAGTGGCAACACCCGCCAGGGTGACAATAATGGCAATCACCACGAGAAGCTCCACCAAGGTGAAGCCAGTGGCTCTGCGTGTATTCGTTTTCATGTTATGTTGTTTGTTTGTGTTTATGAGCCGGGTGTATGAATGAATCCCGGTATGTATGCCCCGACTGAAATTCAGCTGGGGAATGTTCCATTCTAGCTCCGAGCCCATATTCAACAAGCCTGAAGTTTCCCCGAAATGCGGTATTTTAAGGGAGTTATGACGGGAGCCTACCCCTCTCGCGGAGGTCAAAATCACCCATCATCAGGGGGATTTTCGCCCTAAAATCGTGAAATCATGGACATAGAGCCTTCAGGACCTTCCGAAATGGGGCAGCTAGGGCCAATTCATCGAGGTCGGACATCTGAACCCATTCATCCCCCTCCTGCAGCTGAACTGCCTCGAGGGAATGGACCTGAAGACGTACCCGATAGCGCGTAATCCCATAGGTCAGTTTGGCCACCACGGTTTTATCTGAGAGCTCCTTAAAATCGCGCACCGGCAACTTCCAGAGACCCGTGCGACGCTTGCCATACTCACGGTGCATCAGCACCCGCCCTTGGCCATCCATCACCCAGACGGCGTGTTCATGTACTTCCGTGAGCTTTGTTTTGGTTTTCTTACGCGGCAGGTTTTCAGGCTGGGAGCATCCGCAAAAAGTCGCAACCGGACAAACCTGGCAATCTGGCTTCTTGGGTCTGCAAATGCGTTGGCCGAGTTCCATCAGGGCCGAGTGATAGGCCATGGGATGTCGATTGTCGGCAAACTCCCCCGCCCATTCCCACATCTGATTCTGACCGCTTGTCGTGTCGATTTCATCACCATAATCCATCAGACGAGAGAGAACCCTCGACACATTGCCATCGACCAACACCGAAGGTTCCTGAAAGGCAAAAGCGCGCAATGCTCCCGCCGTGTATCGGCCGATACCGGGCAGCTCCAGTAAGGACTCAAGATCGGATGGGAAATTTCCTCCATGCTTTCCAACCACCGCTCGTGCGGTCTCACGCAACATGCGAGCTCGTCGATAGTAGCCCAAACCTTCCCACGCCTTTAACAGGCGGTCATCATCGGCCTCGGCGAGACTCTGCACATCTGGAAATGCCGTCAGAAAGCGCTGATAATAACCTTTACCCAAGACCGTGGCGATCTGGGTCTGTTGCAGCATGATTTCGGAAACCAAGACCTCGTAGGGATCGTGGGTGCGCCGCCACGGATAATCCATGCCCTCCTCTCCAAACCACTTCAGTAGGCTGCTGCGAAAGGCACGTCGGGATGCAGGCAATTGCTTGATCTGACGGGGTTTGGACACGGCGACGAACATTCGCTCCAAAGGGCAGATCTGCAAGTCATTACGGCTTGATCCTTAGGGCTGAAAACCCGAGTCTTCGCCCGATGTCTTACGCCGTCCAACACACTCTTGCCGACTCCGCCACCCTTGAAGGTACTTCCCTACACACTGGAGAAAAGGTCACATTGACCATTAAGCCCGCACCTGAGGACCACGGCTTCAAATTCCGGCGTATCGACCTCCCGGATCAACCCTTCATCAAAGCGGACGTTGAAAAGGTTCAGACCGTCGAGCGCGCAACCACGCTGGCCGAGGGGTCGGTCAAGGTTCACACCGTGGAGCACGTTCTCTCAGCCCTCACTGGCATGGGAGTCGACAATGCTCTTATCGAGATGGACGCCAACGAGCCCCCCATCGGAGACGGTTCCTCCCGCCCCTTCGTAGAACTCATCAAGAAGGTCGGCCTCGCACCCCAGAACAAGCCACGCGCCAACTGGGAAATCCGCGAGCCCATTTACTTCGAAACCAAGGACGGCACCCACATCACCATCGTTCCATCCAAGACCCTCAAAATCTCGGTCACCAATGTCGGCCCCGATGGTCGTTTCACTCAGTATTTCTCTACGGAGGTCACCCCGGAAACCTACGAAGCCGAAATTGCTCCTGCCCGCACCTTCGTCTACTACGAAGACGTTAAGCCGCTGCTCGACAAGGGCCTGATCAAGGGCGGCTCCCTGGAAAGCGCCGTGGTCATACGCGGCGAGGAAATCATGTCCAAGGAGCCCATGCGCTTCGACAATGAGTTCGCCCGGCACAAGGCCTTGGATATTCTTGGCGATCTGATGCTCGCCGGGATGAAGTTCACCGGTCACATCATTGCGGTGAGGCCCGGCCACGGACCCAACACCCAGCTGGCCGCCAAAATGAAGGCCGACTACCAGCGCATGCGCTCGATGATTCCGCCGGCCGTCATGCTGCCCGAAGGCGAGAGCGTCCTCGACATCAACGAGGTCCAGAGCATCCTCCCCCACCGCTACCCCTTCCTCATGGTCGATC
>CAZIPY010000096.1:0-2222 GCA_964541125.1 uncultured Luteolibacter sp.
GTAAAACCATTTTGCCGTGGACTCCATTGCGCTTCTCTCAACTTCCCTTCAAGGACACTTTCTTTCCCCGACTCCGTTGCCAGCCCCAGTCGATCACGGTGGGTCGCCTGGCTCGTTCCGTTGAAAGCAGCTTAGCCTTGGGTTTGATTCCGACCCGCCCGAGATCGAGACGATCCGAGTCCCAGCAGGCGCCCACGGTCGGATCATCAGTCACCCGCCCCTTCTCGTGAAACTCGCAGGCAAAAGTTAGCAACTCCAGTTGATCGCCTTCGAGCGTCAACCAGTCTTCCGCCAGCGCATGCGCAAACACCGCCGCCCGCTCCCCGTGCTGAGGATCCCACCCATCCGACTGCCGGCAGCTGTCGTGGAGATAGGCAAAGAGTTCCACCACCAGCAAATCACCGCCGCTGTGCTTCGCCAGATAGACGCCGTTCTCATGCACCCGGTCCCAATGCTTGAGGCCGTGGATCCCGTCGATGTTCATCGAGAAATAGTCAGCCGCCACCTTGCGGGTTTTCTGGACGAGTCTTTCCTTCATTACCCTAACTCAATCCGAAAAACATTCCCGCCACACTCGCGGTCAGCAGGCTGGCAATCGTTCCACCGATCATAGCTTTGAAACCCAGGGCCGCGAGGTCACTGCGTCGTTCCGGAGCGAGGGCCCCGATGCCACCGATCTGAATTCCAATCGATGAAAAATTTGCAAAGCCGCAGAGCGCAAAGGTCGCGAGGAAAACGGATTTCGGATTCAGGGAGCCTGTCGCCTGGATTTCTCCAAGCTGGAGGTAGGCCACAAATTCATTCGCCACCATTTTCGTGCCCAGCAGTTGCCCCAGGTGCAACACATCCGACCAGTCCGCCCCAATCGCTGCCGCCAGTGGAGCAAAGATAAATCCAAGCAGAGCCTCGAGCGAAAGCCCTTCGAAAGCTCCCTGGCTCAGCTTCATCACGAGCGCGTCAATGACCCCTTCCTTCTCCTCCGTGGCTCCGAGACCGCCAAACCAGCTGAAGATGGCATTGAACAGGGCAATCACCGCAACGAACACGATCAGCATAGCCGCCACATTGAGAGCCAGCTTCAAACCCTCGGTTGTTCCGCGGGCAAGGGCATCGAGCGCATTGCGCCCCGCCTTTTCTCTCGGGATCATCAAGTCCTCATTAAATTTCTCCCGCTCAGGCACGAGCATCTTCGCGACCAGAAGAGCGGCCGGAGCATTCATCATCGAAGCGGTCAGCAACTGTCGAGCCACCGCCACCTTCAACTCTGGATCATCCCCTCCCAGGGTCACCACGTAGAGACCAAAAACACTGCCTGCAATCGTTGCCATACCCCCTGTCATCAGCGCCATCAGTTCGGACTTCGTCATCTTCGGCACGTAGGGACGCACCACGAGGGGCGCTTCGGTCTGACCCACGAAGATATTGGCCGCCGTCGCCAGGCTTTCCGCTCCTGACAAACGCATCAGTCGCTTCATCACCCAGGCAAACCCATACACTACCCACTGCAGCACGCCGAGGTAGTAGAGGAGCGATGTCAGGGCAGCGACAAATAAGATGGTTGGCAACACCTTGAAGGCAAATCCGTAGCGGCTCGCATCAATAAGTTCACCGAACATGAATTTCGCCCCCTCATCGCTGAAGCCGAGCAACTTCACGAAACCTCCGGAGATCCAACCGACGAGGTTACCAAATGGCGTCGCCAGGATAAGGACGGCCAGGATGACCTGAAGCCCGATCCCTCCGATGACGAGACGCCAGTTGATCGCCTTGCGCTGATTACTCAGCAACACGCAGATCCCGAGCAGCACTGCCACTCCGAGAATGCCGCGCAGGATTCCTTCGGCCATCACTTAAAAGGTGACACGCTGGCCACCATTCCTGGCCGATTCGAGACAGGCATCCATGACCTGCTGGGTCTTCAATGAAATTTCAGGCCAGTGCGGATCCGGCGCTCCACCTAGAACGAGGTCACCAAACTTGCGGAACAACTTCGTTTCCTGAGAGGTGGCATGGGAGTCCGAATACTCCCTCACCGCAACCCGCCGGGTGTGACGCTCCATGTGAAACGTGCAGAGGTCCACATCGAAGAAAGCCTGCTCCACATCAAAGCCAACCTCGGGTCCGTGATAGGGCAGCACAAAATCCGGGATCGCAATGTGTCCCTTTGATCCACTGATGTTGACCCACTGCTGATGCTCCGTTTCAAAACTGCAGTAAAAGCT
>CAZIPY010000097.1:0-23579 GCA_964541125.1 uncultured Luteolibacter sp.
ACCGGGAGCCGTGTTCCGGATCTCGGTCGGGAGCTTCATCAGGTTGAGTAGATAGGCATCAAGGCGATCCTTGAGCTTCATCGGGATTTCCACCTTGGTGCCAAGGTCACCATCCGTCCGGTAGGAGTAGTAAAAAGACTCCTTCTCCACCTTGAAGTGAATGTCCGATGTTCGGGTCCGAACGGCATCCGACATGATGGTCGCGATGAGCTGAGCCATCGGCTCTGTGTAGTCAGTGGTGACATCGAAATCGTTGATGCCATCGTCCTGGTCCTCGACATCGATGGCCTCCAGTTCCGACCTGCTGGGTCCGGTGTTGGTGCCGACGGATTCGATGGCGCGGCTGATCTCAGTTGCAAGGGTGACGACCTTGACGATTTCCAGATGGGGAAAGCGAGGGGCGAGATATTCGTCGGGAAGCGGGCTCCAGGGGTTGGCGATGGCAACAATTAACTTGTCTTCCCCAGAGGTGCACAGTGGGGCGAAGAAGCCCCGAGTCATCACCGTGGAGTCACAAGAGGTATGCAGGTCAGGATCGCAGAATTCCGCGATCTTCGGGAAGAAGGGCTGGCCATTGATCTTGGCGATGCAGGCCATGAAGCTGAAGCGAGTCACTCGGTTGGCAACCTGATCCTGATCCAGATCGTGATAGCTGGGATCATGGCTAGCCAGTTCGGTCATGATCTGGCGGCTGATCATTTCATTGAAAGTGATGCCATCGAACTCGATCATAATTCGAAGTGTTTACGGGTGAGGAAGCTCCAGCTCTCATAGTCGAGGCGGGCTACAGTAACAAAGGGGCGGATGCCAAAGCGTTTATGCACAGCATGGCCGATTTCCTCGGCAAGCAGATTCGAGGCAATCGGGTTGATGGATGCTGTGGCGGCGGCATCGGTGTCCTCAGCATAGAGCACTGGCGAAAGAAGGATTCTGCCAATCTCGTGGATGCGATCGAACGATTCGTAGAAGGCGGAGGGTGCCATCAGCTTCCCACCGAATGGAATGAGTAGAGGATGTGGAGACATGGTCGCCGCCACCTTATCGGCAAGATCCAACAGAGCGGCTCCTATGTGCTCTTCCTCATGGCCCTGAACCCGAGCAAGAATTTCGATCAGGTCGGCAGGCTTGTTGTCGTTGTGGAAGTCGCGGGCAGTGCCCATGGCGGTTGCGAGTTCAGCCGGCGTTGCTGCACGTGTCTCGTGAATGGCTGCGGCCGTTTGTTCCAGACAGAGTTCCGCAAAGTCCCATGGTTGGGTGTCCGCCTGCTGGGTAGTCAGCTGCGGAGCAGGTGGTGGGCTGCTTACTGGGGGCTCGTCCTGGGATGAACTAAACGGTGATGCGCTATCCGCCATAGTTGATGCTTGGGCATGGGAGTGTTGCAACCTTTCCGGGGAGCCTTGGAGGGTTCTGCTGGTCGGTCAGGACCGCCCTGAGCTCCCGATTGCCATCAGCGTTTAGTAGCTGGTTCGACAACCTTGGCACGCGGGTAAAAGGGTGCGGAATGTGGCTGGAGTCCACGCAAGGTCCGCTGGAGGTTGGGTTCGTGGGCGGGGCCAGGGTTGTTTGGATCGATCCAGTTGTAGTCCTTGCTGAATTCGGAATTGGCACGAATGCGCTTGCCTGCATTGGAGTTGGCCAAGCCATTTGCAGGATCATAGGAGGTCGGAGTGACGACGAAGACCAAGCTGGTTTTTTCCTTGGTGGTTTCCTTGCTCTTGAAGAAGAAGTTGAGCACGGGAATATCACCCAGAAGGGGGACCTTGTTCTTGTTGTCGCTTTCCACTTCGCCGTAGAAGCCGCCAACCACCAGTGAGTGGCCGTCAGGGATACGGGCGAGCGTTTCAATCATGGATTCGGTCACCTGCGGGTACACATTTTCGGTCTGCCCCCTCACTCTGCCGGTGATTTGAGCGGAACGAGGACGCATTTTCATGCGCACCGTGCCATCGGGAAGCAGGGTGGGAGTCACCACCAAAGAGATGCCGATTTCACGGTGTTGTTCTGGGTTGGCGTCGATGGTTTGGTCTCCTTCATCAATCTTATAGCGAACTTCCTCGGTCACCGACGGCTCGGAAGCGTTCGCGGAGGAGGCGGTAGTGGTGGTGGTGATGATGGGAATTCGGTCGATGATGGAGATGGTGGCCCGTTCGTTATCCTCAGTGATTAGGGTTGGGTTGGAGACCTGGCTGGCAAGGTTGCCATCGGCAAGGGCGCGCAGGACGCCACTGAGTTGTCCTGGAGCAAGGATGAGGTTGGCATCCTTGACCACGTCTGCGGCATCAAAGCCAAACACCGCATTGAGACCGCTGGCAATGGAGACTCCCTCACCTGAGCTACCCAGGCTGGTCTCCCAGTTGATGCCGGATACTTCGCCGGCGCTACTATTCACGCGCAAAATTTTGGTCTCTACGATGATTTGACCTTTGGCCTTGTCGATGCCCTGCAGCAGGCGCTGGGCAGATTCGATTTTGTGGGCCGTGTCGATGATGATGATGGTATTGGTTTTGGGCTCAAAGTTCACGATTCCGGTTCCCGGACTGAGCACGGGACGAATCAAATCCTTGATCGTTTCCGCATCGGCCGGACGCAGGTAGCGGAGTTGATAGTGAAACTCGGAGGCGGGAAGCTGGCTGAGTTGAGCCTGGGTCAGTGCGTAGATGGTGTTACCTTTGGTGTGCAGGGAAAGGCCATACATGAAGGCAATCTCTTCCATCTGCTGAATTGGGTCGCCCTCATTCAGGTGGCCCGTCACATTGTAGGTCGGTCCTGCAATCAGTGCATTGTGGAAATACTGTTTGCCGCCCTCTTTGGCGAGATACTGGAAAATGTCATTCAGGGCTGCGCCATTGATAATGAAGCCATCGTCTTCAGCTTCAGGAGCATTGCCATCAACGCCAACAGGTGCTTCTCCGCCGCCATCGCCGAGCTGGGGTACTGGCTGGCCTGCTGGATTTCCTCCGGCGGGATTAACCGGTTCAATCGCAGCTGCAGGAGCGGGGCCTGGCGCAGGAGCCGGAGCTGGTAGCTCCTTCTCAGCATTGGCGTTTTCCTGGGCTTTCTTGACCTGATCAACAAGGTCCAAACCTCCAGGTTGCGCATGGAGGGGAGCAACGAGTAAGCCTGCCGCAATGAGCATGAGATATTTGTAGGCTTTCATGGTAGTAGTGGGTTTGTGTGTAGGGGATGTAAGGGGTGTTCGAATCAGAGTCTCGAACAGGACTCTGCCTGTCTTGATGAGGGAATGTGTTTTAGGGGATGTGTTGGGAGAAGTGATTTAGAAACCAGAATCGAGCTGAAGAGGCGCATTGTCATTGTCTTTGACCATGCCCGGAGCCTTGAAACCATCTTTGCCTGAGCTCATGCCTGCGGGCATCAATTTGAGTTTAACCGATGCAACTTCACCGGTTTCGGTGTTTTTGAAGTCAACCGAGCTGGACTTGACCTTGACTACTTCAATCATCGTCTTACGTCCGCGATACATGATGGGGATTTCGTCACCCAATTTGAACGAACGAGTGCCAATCAAAAACCGCTTATCAGCTGGGATGACGGTGTTGATTTTGATGCGCTGGATGATTTCAGCGTAGCTGGTCCTCTTGAGGGTCGTTGGACGTCTGGTAACGGTTGGTTTGACGACGGCCGGCTTTGCTTCCGGGTCTTGCACTTGACCGAATGGATCGTACTCGCGGGAGGTCATGCTCAGAACTGCGAGCTTCTCGGTGACAAAGCCGGGGCGATTGTCAGGCTCGATGAAGCGCGATGAGTTCGCCGATTTTTTCAAGTCCTCGGTCGCATTTTCCAGAGCTTGCGCAGCGGCTTGGCCTGCTCCAGGCAGTGCGATCGGAGGGCCTTGCGAATAAGAGGGCAGAGCCAACGCCATCGTCGCCAGTCCTGCAATCATTGCGGGGAGGTGGCGGCGTCTATCGCATGGATGGATTGAGGTGCTCATGTGCTGTGTGGGTTGTGGCATGCGGAAAAACATTAATTCTCCCAAGCCGTGTAATTTACCTGGAGATTCAAGAGATAACCATTTGATTTCATGGTTTCCAATTTCAGGCTCTCAAGTTGAAGCTGGGGCAGTCGGGTTTCGAGTTCGAGCAATGCTTTTTGCAGGGTGCGGTATGTGCCACGGAAGGCGATTTGGATCTGGGACGAACCTTGAGAGGTGGCGCTTCCAAAGCCTCCGGCCTTGTTGGCTGGGTCGTAAGAGGTGCGGGTGATTTCCTTGTTGGGTAGTTTCTCGAGGATTTTGCCCAGAACAATGCTCACTTCACTGGCAGTCTCACGCGACATCTGATCATCCCAGCGACTGTAGTGCGAGCGCAGTTCCTTAACATTCTTTTCCACCTTCAGGGTAGTGATGTTCGCCTGCTTGTGGGTCTGGTAATCCTGCTTCTTTGCCGCATAGCTATCCGTCATTTTGTTTTTCGCGACGTAACCGACGGCGACGATGGCCACGCAGACCAACAGCGGTACGATGACTCCGAAGAGGATAATGGATTGTCTGTAAATATTCATGATTATGGAGCAGAACGAACAATGATGGCCATGGGGTCGTTTGCTTCGAAACGCTGAGTGATCGTCAGATCGAAGGTGAATGGATAAGTGGTATCATCCCTCATAACGGCCTCTTCTAGGGGGATGGGGCGGAACCTGTTGTTCTCACGCGTCCGTATGTTGACCGAGATGTTGCGGTTTCCCACTTTGGGTAGATAGGCACTGCTGCCAGTTGATTCAGCCATGTCGGCAAAGAACTTGTTGATGCCATCTCGGGTATTGAGCTGGTTGAGGTAGTTGATGGCCTCGTCACGGGCATAGCCGGTGACTTTCCAGGACTTGACGAAGCCAGACTTTGCTTGTCCGGGTGTGGTGTCGGGTTTGGCTGAATAAGAAGAATTCTTGAGCAACACTCCACTATTGGCAGGGAACATGCGGGCAAAGGACTCCATCACAACCCATGCTTTGGATCGGTCTTTGAGGAGGTTATTCCAGTAATCAATGCGATCGCGCTCTTGGTTGAGTTTGGCAAGTTTGGCCTGGGCTGCGGTGGCTTCACCGCTCTCGAAGGACCACTCGGGCTCCCTGATGAAGCCCATGACTCCCATTGCGAAATAACCGAGTCCAGCCAAGGCGAGAATGGCAATGACCATTCGCGCAAGGCGCGCGGCTTTGAGAAGATTCATTTCTGCCCGGCTAGGATACATTTCAATGACTTCCTTCGGATTGGGCAGGAAGTCCTGCAGTGCCCATTTTTCGGAGCGTAGCGAGGTCAAACTTTCACTGGTGACGGCTTGAGAGTCAGAAGCGGGGCTAACGGTGATGGCGGGTTCCGGTGCCCATTGGGGTATATCGCCGGATGCCGGTAGAGTCAGGGTCTCGATGTGACTGTTCGCAAACTGCATCCGGATGTTGTCCGCCAGGTCGTGGTCGACTTGCTCTCCCAGAGGGATGATAAACAAGTCGGGATCCATGAATTCCAAGGATGCGCAAGACGTGAATAGAGCATTGCGCAAATTGCTGGCCTGTCGGAGGCCACGGTGCTGAAGCGTACGAATCAGCATGAGATCGGCATGCTCATTGAAGAAGGCCATTGCCGTGAACCAGGGATATTGAAGGATGGAGACGAATGGCTTTTCAGGCTGTTTTGTCAGCATGGAAGGAAGCCCCATCAGCGCGATGAGAGGAGCGCTAACGGATTGGGTGATGACGGGGAAGTTGGCTTCCTCGCCAGCCTTTCTCAGGTCTCTGAGAAAGGGTGCAAGATTGTTGGAGATGGTGATGGCCGTTCCAATGGTGCTGCTGCCGGCAGCAGCATAGGGAAGGACGCGCCAAGAGTTTTCTTTTGCATCAATCGATGCGTCCTCCAAGATCTCGGCAGGACTGTCGATGGCGGTCTTACTCAATTCCTGCAGTGCATTGGGACTGTCGAAATCGGGTTTGAGCTCGGTGGTCGCAAATTCATCCGCGATGTGGACCACGATGCCAATCGCTTTGAATCGCTCAGACTTCGCCCGCTTCAAAATTTCACTGATGAGCTCAGTGTATTGCTCCTCATCGGTCAGAAGCTCTTCTGAAACCTGCGGGCCGGGAGACCAGCTAGATGCCTTGGCATCATAGTAGAAGGAAAAGGCAGTGGGGCCATCAACGCGAATGTGCAACTGTTGATCCAGCTTAAGGGCGTCTTGATACCATGCTGGGTTGCTGGAGCGTGAAGTGTGGCTGAAAACGGAGCACGCCTGGCGATACTGCTGCCACGGATTGAGCTGCGAAGGATGTTGGTAATTAGCCAAGACTGTAAGGGATTGAGGGGGTTTTGTAGGGGATGTAAGGAAAAACTACCAAGTCAGGGTTTCTCGGTAGATGAGCGGACCGCTTCAAGTAATGAAGCGGTCCGCTGTTAATTGGACATCATTCCATCAGGGGAATGATGGGTTGGTGATTACCAGTCTGCGTAATCGCCAGGAATGTGGGTGGCTGCGATGGCAGCGTCAGCATTACCGCATGCGGCAAACAGAACCCCGATGTCTGGAACAGTGGTGCCATAGGTGTAGGCAGCAGCGTCTCCTGGGCAGTCGGGTTGCGATTCCAAGAAGTTGCCAGCACCAGTGAAGTCGCCCACGGCGACAGTGGTGCCATTGCTGATGTTGTTCAGGTTCGCATAACCGCGGACAGCCAGCTGGACCTTACGGATGTTCATCACGCAGGTGGTGCGCTCGGAACCACGAATGTACGCCTGAGCTCCGAAGAACAGAACGGAAATAAGCGAGAGGAGAACCAGAATGACAACAGTCAGTTCGAGGAGGGTCATGCCCGCTTTGCGTTTGGAATGATTATTCAGTTTCATTGTCTTTGTGTGTTTTTTTTATTGGGGTTTTGTCGGATTGGGACACTTGGTGGATCGTGGTTTTTAGGTCTCGATCCAGGGCGGAGTCCCGGAAATTGGTTATCTTCTATTGATCGATTCTCGGAGATTAGCACAAATCATCATACAATGTCCACCTCATCGTCATTCTTATTCATTCGGGCATTTACCATGGTTTCTGGGGTAATGAGCCCCTGATTTACCAGACGCTTGAGATTTGCGTCCCATTCGATGTTGCCGGCGCGGCGGATGACGTCCTCCAGGGAGCGGGCGCCGCCATCGTAATTGGAAATGGCACTGGAGACCGCATCATCGTTGTTTTGGAGGAATTCGTAGGTCAATACCCGGCGTTCCACGCCATTGAGCAGGCCCTGAGAGTGAATGAAGATCAGGATTTCGGACAGGCGGCTCAAGACCGAGGAGTGGCTCTCCCGCGGGTACAACTCGAGAATACGGCCAATGGTTTTGACCGCACCCGTGGTGTGAAGGGTGGAAAGCACCAAGTGACCGGTTTGGGCTGCTTCCATGCAGGTTTCCATGGCTTCGCGGTCACGAATCTCACCGAGAAGAATGATGTGGGGCGCCTTCCTCAGAACGTCTTTGAGGCCCTGGCGATAGGAGTGAATGTCTCGTCCGACTTCCTGTTGGGTGACGATGCTCGGCGAAGGGCATTTATGTCCCGGGAATTCAGGATCGTCCATATCGTCGGGATACTGATACTCGATGGGGTCCTCGACGGTCACAATGTGTTTGGGGTGATGACGTCGAACCCAGTCGATCAGGGCGGCGAGACTGGTGGACTTGCCGGAGCCCGTGGGGCCGGTGACTAGGCAAAGTCCGGCACGCTTGAGAACGGAGTGGCGAAGTGTGGCGATGGTATCGGGGTCGATACCCAGAACCTCGAGTTCGGGAATGCTGTCGTTGAGGATACGGCAGGTAACGCCGAGGCCGGAAGAGCTGAGGTGACCCTGAATACGAAGACGGCCCGATTTTTCTGAGCCGTCTTCATTGAGAGGGATGCCATCACAGGAGAAGTCCGCCACTCGGGTCTGCTCGAATTCGGAAATCGCGATGGCGATTTTGTCTTCGACGCGTCCCTCCAAATCATCGGTGGCACCGAATCCGTGGCTACCACTTTCTCGGTTGGCGATGAGCTCCTTGAGAATGTTGTCCATGTTCTCCGCGGAGAGACGGCCGAATTCCTCCATCTTCTCCATGCCCTTGTTGGTATGGATATAGACGGGGCGATCGGCCCGCATCTGAATATCCGATACGCCGAGGGAGGCGCACTCGCGGAAAATGATGGCAAGCAGACGCTGCCCAGTCATGCCTGGCTGGAAAGTGCTCGATTCCATCACTGGAGGAGCAGCAGGCAGTGGGGGAGGGGCAGCTACTGAATCGTCAGAACTAGACATCACAGAAGATACATTATTAGAGGTTAAAGTAGGCAGGCATCAAGACTAATTTTGGTATTCCTGATGGAGCTTTTGAATGGTTTGGATGGTCAGAGTGCGTTGGTTGAAGAGGAACAGAGTATATCGCTGATGTTCCTCAAACCTCGCTGCGGATAGAGTCTCCCATGTACCTGCCTGGTTCCACGCACTGGCCAGATCTTGGTATTTTATAAAACTTTTCTCCATCTTTTGGATCGTGGAGGTAAACATGTCGGGGTCGTAGGCTAGGGCTCCTCTCCTTAGTAGAGTGATCTGGAGATTCAGGAGGTTAACGCAGGCGGCGACGGCGGTCATGACCGGGCGGGGGTCTGCTTCCTGCTGCATGCAATAGTCATAGGTGCCCAAGGCCAGTAATGCGATTTCTCGGGGCGCCGCGGTTGGCCCGTTCAGTTCTTCGGCCAAGAAGAAGTGCAGGGTGTTGTAATTGGCGTAGTGGGAGGGATCGAGTTGGTAAGCAAAGCGGAGCTTATCCTCGAGTTCATTTCTGATGTGGTGGCGTAGACCTGGGCTTGGTGGCACGGGGTTGGTGACGCGCATGTGACCGCGCTTCAGAATGCCAATGACCTTCTGCATGTAACCTCCAGTGCCCTGATCTAGTTGGCTGGGGCCGTGGTGGTGATCATGGTCGTGATCGTGGTCCCCGGGACCGTGGTGATGATGGCCCCCGGGACCGTGATTATGGTGAGTGCCCGTAACTCCTAAGTGGAAATTGGTATCGATCTGGCCCTGCAATGCGATGGCCATGAGTGCGCCATACGGGCTCCGATTCATGCCCATGATATTGAGAGGAATCTCAGCCTCGGGATTGTTCTCCAGTTTTTTGGCCTGCCATGCAAACAGCACCAACCCTAGGCCAATCAGGCCTAAAGATGCCAGTTTGCTGGAGCTTGAGGAGTTCATGAATGCAGGATGTGGGGCAATTAGGCCTTGCTGCGGGTAAGCAGGAGGAGGCGTGAGGCAGCGACCAAAATAAGGCTGATTGCAGTGAAATACATGACCATGGAGCCGAAGGTCTCGATGGGCAGCGCTCCAGTTTTGAAATAGAGGCGCTGGGTGAGGTCGGCGAAACGGTACTGAGGGGAATAGATGATGATATTGCGGAAAATGGCCGATTTGTTTTCCACGCTGGCGAGATTGTCCAGCAACCCGACACCGTAGAGGCCGTAGAAGGCGAGCATCAGGGTAATGCTAAAGCCTGCGATTCCGCCAAAACGGGAGGCGAGAGAGATGGCGAGGGCAATCAGCGGGGCGACCACCAGCAGCACAAGTGCTCCGTATTGAAGGTTCAGAGTCAGCCACCATTCGCTCTCAGCGGGGTTGCTTGGTTTTGCGCCAAAATGGCTCACGAGCACGGTGATCAAGACCATGGGCACGATGTAGACCATGACGGCCAACCAGATTTGGACGAGCTGGCCAGTGCCACCGATTCCCGCCGTTTGGAAATATTCGCCAACGCCTGACTGGGCATTGCGCTCGCCTTCTTTGGCTGCCGTGAATAGGCCCCAAATCAGGGTGCTGATCCAGAGGATGGCCCAGACCGCTTGTAGCCGCGCAGGCTGAACCAGCAAAGGCCTCTCCATGGCTGTGGATAGGTAGGGCAGGACAAAGGGCAGCACCAACAAGGCCAGGAAAAAGAGCACCCATGCTTTGCGGATGAGGATGGTCGCTAGCGTTAGTTTGAAAAGTCTCATTTAAACGAACGTTTACTAGTTTGGGCCTTAGTTTAGCTTGGATTTGAGGGAGCTCCAAGTTTGGTCCTCGGCGCTGAAGTGACTGGCACTCTGGCCTTCGATCAATAGGGCGCTGGGCATCTGCATGCTGTCGTAATCTGGGTGACAGCTGACCAGGCGCAGGACTTCATCACTGGACGCCTTCCAGATTTCTTCGAGTGCGGCGCGGGCGAAAGCATCGAGGCCGCTGAAGGGCTCGTCGAGAAGGAGGATGTTACCCTCACCCTGGCGGACAGAGAATTCAGCAACGATCAGGGTGGTTTTCCGGCGGTTGCCCGTACTCAGCTTGCCGAAAGGTTTCTTGGTATCCAGTTCGATCCGCTCCGCCAGCTCCATGGCTGCTTTGAAGTTCGTGGGACTTAGTAGCATGCGGAAAATGACCGCCGCTGGAATTTCGGGGTCAAAGTGCATGTCTTCCGGCAGGTATTGCATGAAACCTTGGTGGCTGAAAGAGCCGCTAATGGGCTTCAGGCTGCCGGCGAGGGTGCGAAGTAGGGTGGTTTTGCCGCGGCCATTGCGGGCCAGCAGGAAGTGGGTGCCACCACCGAGTTCCACCTTTTCACCGAACTTGGCGAGGGGCTGGTCGTATCCGATTTCGAAATCCTTTTCGAAAACAATGCTGGGGCCTTTGGGCTGGGACATGCGCAAAGTGGGTTTGGCTGGTAGGGTTTGGGGACGATGGGCAGGCAAGATGGGGGTATGCATTGCCGATCGGACGGTATTTAGGTCTATTTATCGGGCTCTGACAACTAAATTTTTAAGATTTCTTAAATTTAATCAGCAGATTCATAAAATAGCCTTAAAATTTTATAAATCATCCAATTTCTCGGTGCTTGAGCAAATTGGATGGACTGTGTCGTAGTAGCCGGGATGAGAAACCTCCCTTTCGTTTTTCGGCTGTTGGCGTGTCAGTTGGGCCTGTTGGTCTTGGCACATGGCGCAGTCTGCATCGCCCACCGTGGAGACAGCATTCGTCTAGAAGACAATTCCCTGAAGGCGATTCGCTCGGCCTGGAATGCTGGTGCCGAGGTCGTGGAGGTTGATGTGCGCATGCTCAAGGACAAGACGCTCGTTCTGTTCCACGATGCCGATCACAAGAAGGTCTCTATCAAGCAGTTCGATTACCCGGCCTTCAAGCAGCGTGTCGGGGGTGAGGGGGTGCCGACTCTAAAGCAGGGTCTAGCTGAAGTCGCCTCGGGCAGAGTGTTGCTTTTGGATCTGAAAGAGGACTCGCCGGAGTTCCTCGATCGGATTCTGGCTGAATGCGCCGCTTCCACGATTTCCGGAACGCGGGTGGAGTTGCAGGCGACCAGCCTCAAGGGGCTCAAGTATCTGCGAGAGAAATCCCCTGCAGGAACGCCTCTCTATTATGTCACGGATCTGAAGCCTGGAGGCAAGTGGGCCAAGGCCCCGGAGTTGGCGAAGCAACTGGCTGACATGAAGCTTCAAGGAGTCACCGCAAAGGGACGGCAGATGGTTGATGCCGCTTACGTGAAGGCCTTCCACGATAAGGGCTTAAAATACTTCGTTTGGACCATCAACGACCCCAAGCGCATGCAGCATTATGCCGACCTCGGTGTGGATGGTGTCATCACCGATGACCCGACGGCCTATCGCAAGGTTGTGCCGGCCAAGGCGCAAAAGAAGAAGTTGCCTATGCCTGGGGAGGTCTTTGAGATCGAGGGTCGAACTGCTTTCCTTATTTTACCAACTACGAAAGTCGTAGGTAAGACTCCTTGGGTCTGGTATGCGCCGACCTTGCCGCGCCTTCCCGGGAAGGAGGAGCTGTGGATGTTCAAGCAATGGGCAGATAAAGGCATCGCGATTGCCGGCATCGATGTGGGTGAGTCCTATGGTAGTCCGGAAGGGCGCCGGCTCTACAGCGCGCTGCATCAGCAATTGGTTACGCAATGGAAGTTGGCTGACAAACCCTGTCTGTTGGGCCGCAGTCGGGGAGGGCTCATGCTCTATAATTGGGCGGTGGAGAATCCGGAGAAGGTCTCGGGCATCGCTGGGATTTATCCGGTGTGCAATGTGGTGAGCTATCCCGGGCTTAAGCGGGCATGTGGGGCCTATGGCATGACTGAAGAGGAGTTGGAGGCGAAGCTCAAGGAGCACAACCCGCCGGAAAGGTTGGAGTCATTGGCGAAGGCTAAGGTTCCGATTTATCACGTCCATGGGGATAATGATAAGGTGGTGCCGCTGGAGGCGAATAGCGGACTGATTAAGGAGCGTTATGAGAAGCTCGGGGGGACGATGACATTGGAGCTTATTCCTGGTGGCGGGCACGATATGAAGCGGCACTGGTTTGAGAGCCAGGGTTTGGTGGATTTTGTGAGTGGGGTCTTGGTGGGGGCTAAACGCTAAGAAGGCCAATGATACTCAAGGATCGCTTACTTGTCCTGTTGATCTGGTCCTATGGTTTGCTGTGCACGCTCGTGGTGTGCGTGGTTTGGTTGTTCTTGGTAGCATCAATTGCTATTCCATTTTTCCTCCTGCCGTATCAAAGAAGCGGCAGTGAAATGGCTGCATTTTTTGGAGTCGTCTCAATCATTGTGATGTTTGCTGGAGTCGTTTGCATCCTAGTGACTGGAGTGAAACGAATCAGGAGAATGTTTCGGTAGGATCGGGCCGAGTGAGGGCAGGTGCTGGTGACTTTGCTGGCAAGCAACGAATCGGCTTTGTGGGTTGTGGTGCGCTTTAGAACGGGACTGATGCCTCTCCGAGGCATCCACGCGGGGTGCGGCCTCTGCCGAGGCCGGGGAGAATGATTTATCGGCTCACTGCGTTCGCCGATCCTTCGGGCGTTCGAACTGCGTTCGAGCCCCAGTCTGCTCGTTGAAGGGCCTCAAAAAGGGATGAGGGTGGAGGGCGCTGCTTGAAATTTGCGCGCCGAGAGGGAAGTACGCAGACTGGGACTCGAACCCAGGATTCGATTCACACCCTTTTAATGTCCTCAAATAACTATACCTTTAAGTGAAGACAGACGCTATTGTCTTGAATAAACAATACACACAATGCACAGTTTAAGGCACATCGCTCAAGCTCATGGCATCAGTCTATAAACGCCCAGGGTCCAGAACATGGCAGTGCGCCTTCTATATCAAGGATGCTGAAACTGGAAAAACCAAGCAGGTCAGAAAATCGACGGGCAAGAGAAATGAGAGGGAGGCTAAAAATGCTGCTGCCGACATCGAGAGGCAAGAGCGGGAAAAGGCGGGGGCTGGAAATAAGGCATCACAGAATATTCTAAAGGTGATGGAACGGGCCGCCAGTGAGGCCCGAAAAGAAACGCTGAACGCAGCCCGTGCTAGGGAGCTTCTTGCTGAAATCGTCAAAATCTCAACAGGTGAGGATATGCCTGTATACACGATTACGTCGTGGCTGGGTGAGTGGCTCCGTCGCAAGTCAGAAGTGACGGCGGAATCCACAGGTAAGCGATACAAGGCCAGCGTTAAAGCTTTCTGCGAGTGGTTGGGTAGTCGTGCCGAGAAGCCCATGGAGAGCCTCACTGTTTCCGATATTCGAGAGTTCCGCAGCCGATTGAGAGAAGAGGGGCGAACGGCCAACACGGCTCAAAAATACGTTCAAGACATCAGCAGTGCGTTGAGAGTCGCTGTGCGAGAGGGTTACCTTAACCGTAATCCCGCCAGTGGGCTTGACCCTTTGGAGTATACAGATTCGATTTCTAGGTCTCCCTTCACCATTGAGAGTATGAAGCTGTTGGTGAAGCATGCACCTTCGAAGGACTGGAAAGGTGTCATTCTTTGCGGCTTTTTCACCGGTTTGCGCTTGGGTGATATAGCCAAATTGAAATGGGAATCAGTTGACCTCAATGAAGGCACGATCCTCGTGACCCCCTCAAAGGATAGAAAGAAGCGGGAGCTTTGTGTACCCCTTCACAGGGAGCTCAAATCATTTCTGATGGAGCATCCAAGTGCCGATAGCGTGGATGCTCCGGTTTTTCCGTCACTGGCCCGGCGTAGTGTTTCAGGTAAGCGAGGTCTATCCATGAGCTTTGTCGATGTCATGGCTGAGGCGGGGGTATCACGCGGAAAAGCGCGTATTGTCCCCAAGGAATCGGCTGGGCGGACGACCTATGAATACAGCTTCCACTCGCTTCGGCATAGTTTCGTTTCTGCACTTACAAATGCAGATGTTAGTGAGGATTTGCGCATGAAGCTGGCTGGCCACAGCGATGCCGATGTTCATGCGCTGTATAGCCACCACAATGTAGAGACGCTGGCGAAGGCCATCGATAAGGTGCCGGGCCTGAATCAATAATCTTAAAAGAAACTCACCATGTGCGAAGACGATAGTGATTCCTTGAAGTTCATTAAGAGGCGGTTCGATGTGAAGCCTCCATCTTGGTGGTGGAATGCAGATCTTAGGAAAACAATGTCAACATCAACATACTTTCTGATGGATGGTGCACATCGAAAGGTTGATGAATTGTTCACGCTCGCTGAAGATGGTAATAATAATGCGCTTCACGCGATTAATCATCTTTCCGTTTTGATGGCTAAGAGATTGGGGTCACTGGGGAAGGAGTCAATGTTCTCGGAAACCTGCATTGTGATTCCAGCCGACCAGATTGAGAGAAATCACACCTTGGATAAGGCAAAGGAGCTTCATGTCGGCTCCTGCGTTGGCTACCCCCGAAGTAACCCCAAGGGTAGGCCCAGGGACTCCAAAGCTACACCGGCTGTCATCTGGAATCATTTGCAGGTGTTCATTGAAAATGTTCAGCAAGCTTTGCTGGGTGGTGCAACATTTGAGTGCTTGTATAACGAGCCTTGCCCTCTCCCATATAAACTGAGTGAGGAACTTGTGTCTAGCATTGCTGAATTGCCAAAGTTCGGTGGCCAGACTGGTCGCGAGGCATGGCTGTCCGTAGCGTGCGACATTGTGGAAAGTGATCCTAAAAAGGTAATTCCTGATGTCCTTGTGGATCGTGCAAACCTTTCAGAGGGCGGAGTGATTTCTCTAGCCAAGAACCAGTTGAAAAAAGGTTTCAGTTACTGCTGGCCGACTTCCTAAATCACAAGTCCGGACTTTTGAACCGGTCAGAAACTTTATCAAATCATGCCCATGGTGTTCATGATGGTGCATGAAGCACGAACTGCCGTCGCAACAGACAAAACTTCGCCCCGAATGGATTCGGCCTAGGCAGGCCACTCAAATCTTCGGCATGGGCCGATCCAAGCTCTATGAGCTTATTGCCCAGAATAAGATCAAGACCGTGAGCATGAGGTCGCGTGGTGCCAAGCATGGCACCCGGCTCATCAGTTATGACTCATTGGCTGAATATCTCGAATCGTTGACCTCATGAAATCAACGATCCACAGAGCGGCCAAAAGGGGCATCTTCGCCGAGGCCAAAGAGCGTTATACGATCTATGACGTTTGGGGACCTCTCGGCCTCTCAGGTGATCCGAAGAAGTGCCGGAAATCGCCTTTCAGAGACGACCGCAAGCCATCCTTCTCGATCTACGACGATGGGAGGAAGTTCAAGGATCACGGCACCGGAGAGAGCGGCGATGTGATCGACTTTGTCCGTTTGATGCTCGGCTGTGACTATGCAGGTGTCCGTGACTTCTTCGGTGAGCGTCTTGGTATCGATCACCTCGACCACTACCCAGCGAAGTCAAAGAAGGCTGCGCCGAAGACACGCACTCCCAGGCAAATCAAATGGCCCAAGGATCTCAAGCGAGGTGGGAAAGCCGAGTTGGAGCGATTCTCGCGCTCACGAGGGCTGTCGAGTCGGACGGCTGGATATCTCAAGGAGGCGGGAATTGTCATTCCCTGCACCCTCAGCGGCCATGACTGCTACATCGTCACCGATAAAACTGACCGAGCCGCCGAAATCCGTCGCAGGGATCGCGAATTATTCGGAAAGTCCAAAGCTTACCCTCTCAGCGGCGTCGATAAGTCCTGGCCTGTGGGCTTGGAATTGCTTCGCGAATCACTCCCTGAGGTTGGTGTCATGCTCCTTGAGGGCGCAACCGACCTGATTTCGGCCTACGACCTCTATATCCGCTACCGACGTGACCACGGCGGATCGCAGCAATGGGTTCCAGCAGCCCTTCTAGGAGCCAATTGCCGAAATCTGCACCCAGAGGCCATTGAGCTGATCAAAGGCCGCTACGTCCGCCTCGTGCCCGATGGGGACGATGCTGGCGAGGCCATGGCCAAGCACTGGTCTCAGATGCTCCGTCAGCACGGCTGCATTGTCGACGTCGTGAGCCTCGGAGCAGGCACCGACCTAACCGATCACATTTCCACTGTCTCACCCACCAACCTCTTTGACCGATGAAAATATCTGAACCGCAACTACCCATCAGTGACCAATCTGAGATGCCCAAGAATGGGCAATCGGACGAATCTCCGGCAGAAGACAATCAGGCCGAGGCTGTCCCATTCCCTGACCATTGCTTGCCCGAAGTAATGCGCCGAATGGTTAACGAGGCTGCGCGTGTTACGACCGCGCAGAACCTGGAATTGGCTGCTGTTACGGCTATGGCGACTGTCTCCGCAGCTGCGGGTGCTGGCATCCAAGTCAGGACAGGCGGCGAGCGCAGAGTGCGCCCTAATATTTTCGCCTGTGTCATCGCTCCATCGGGAACAGGCAAAGGTGAGAATGAAGGCATCTTCTGTTCTCCTTTGGATGCCATTGAGTCCGATTATATCCGGGACTTTGAAGAGAACTTGAAGCCCGGGCTTGTGGCACAGCTCAAGGTGTCATCCGAGCGACTCAAGAGGCAGGTCAATATCGCTGCCAAAGAGACTGATAATAATGCACGGAACATGGAGACTGACCGCTGCAAGGAATTGCAGGAAGAAGTTGCTGAATTGAGGCGAAAGCTTGATGCCTGCCCCAAAATCCGCGTGTCAGATACCACCAAGGAGGCATTGGCCATTCGATTGCAAGGCCAGCCAGGAGAGGCACTCGCGAGTATTACCAGCGAGGCAAGAGGGGTTATGGCCATTGTGGGCGGCAAATATAGTAAGGATGGTGGCGATGAGGATATTTACTGCTCGGGCTACTCTGGTGACTCGATTTCAGTGGATCGGGTCAGCAGGGAATCTGTGAGGCTGAATTGGCCGTGCTTGGTTGTCTTGTGGATGGTTCAACCGGACGCAGCCAGGGCTGCACTCAGCAAAGAGTCATTCACTGAATCTGGCCTGCTTCCCCGATTTTTAATCTTCGACGCACAAGCTGAACCCAAAATTCAGGACAAGCCGCCTGAGCCGATAGATTCTGAGGTCAATGCCGCATGGGATGATCTGATCAGAACCCTTGTTGAAAATATCAGGATGATGGGGGCCACTCCCGCTGAGGCGGTTGTGTCGGACGATGCCTCCAAAATTCTCCACGAATACGAGAACCAGAACATCCGTAGGAGGCAAAAGGACGGCGATCTTCGTGACCTCGCTCCCTATGTCGCAAGATGGGCCGAGAATGCCTGGAGAATCGCTCTGATTCTCCACTGCGCTCGCAACCCTGCCGAAGCCTCGTCCACGCCCCTGGAGGCGTCTACGGCCTCAAATGCAGTCGAAATCATGGGGTGGTTCTCTGACCAACAGCTTGAGGTTCTGCAAGAGGGCCGACGAGAGAAGCTCAGAGGACGCCTTTCGTCGCTTTTGGCAGTTTTGCGCGATGAGAACGGGGAAATCACGATGCGTGATCTGAGTCGATCACATGGGTTCAAGAAGGAGGAGGTAGAACATCTATATAGCTTCTTTCCTCATCAGATCATCATCAAGAAACACAAAGGTAAGACTGGTAGACCATCCGTGAAGGTCTTCCTGCCTGCCTCACTTCCAGAATCATAAATCCAGATACACCCCAACGCAAAACTGACAAAACCGACAAAACTATGAAACCACTTAATTACCAGGAACGCCTGATGGTTGCGATGCAGTCGCTCCCCTTCAAGCCAGGAGCCTACCTGGATGTGCGTGTCGAGCATGATGACCACTGCCCCGTGATGCGTGGCCAGTCAAAATGTCACTGCTCTCCCAATATTTACATCAATGCCAACGATCAATCTTACGAAGTCCTACCCGATGGCTGCACTCGGCGGCTGGAGGGTTCTAACCCGAAATAATACAAATAATGAAAAAACCAGAACACTGCAAAATCCCCATGGAGCAATTGCCACTACAACAGCTGCAACGAATGGCCAACTTCTTCGACCATATGAGCGGAGAGTTGTGGAAACTTGGGGAGGATAATGCAAAGCAGCTCGACGATGCGAATCGCGAATACCTGAGTATCTTGGATTACTGCGGCTTATGTCTTGATGCCTCTGGAACCTCACTGATCGAAAAGCCCAATTCCTAATATGACACCTGTCCCGTCATGATTAATAAACCAAAAGAAAGTGCCATTGATGCTGAAAGCCGGGAGTTCATCGCGCAATTCAGCTACTTTGCTTACGCGGTGGCCCTGATTGAGGCTTTGCCTCGTAGTGACCAAATCCTAATCGCGGAGTATTACAAAGCCAAGGGTGGCGATTGGAAACCCGAGACATGAGTATATCAGACACCAACGCTAATCTTGCTGCCTCAATCGACTCGGTCGCGCCCAGCGAGCGGATTGTGACGGCCTTGGCCAATGCCCTTGAAGCCGATCTGGTAAATCGGGACGGCTCCAGAGGACCAGACCACAAGACGCGTGTAGCGGCCGCACAGCTGCTTCTAGCCTACCGTGTGGGCCGTCCTGTGGAGCGGCAGCAGGTCGTTACTGCCCGTGCAGGCGAGCGGCAGGAAACCTTCGCGGAAAAGCTCGCACGGTCGCCCGCACTGCGGGAACTCTACCGTGAGGAGCTTGATAAGGCCGAGGCGGCAGCAAAATCAGCGAAACAGTGACACGCTCAAATCGGCCTGATATGCTGCCTCAATGCCACATATCCGAATAATCGAGGAATTGCAGGAGTCTCCTGAAAATATCAAGATGCTTGAGGAACTCAGAGCCAAGGCCAAGCAAGAGAAGGAGAAATACATGCGTGAGACGACGCCTGAGCAGAGGGAGGCAGATCTCAGGGAGTTAGAGCGGAAACTCAAGCAAAGCATTATGGATGGCACAATGAAGCCCTGCCCGACTGAGGACAAAGAGGCTGCGGCCCAGTTTGATCGAGACTTCGTATTGCATGGCAGAATCGTGAAGCACATAAAGATGCCGTGAGTGGTGTTCACTCCACCCTAAACCCCCGCGTCTTGCCCGCAAAATAGCCCCTGAGGTGATTCATGACCCATGTCCAGCCGTGGGATTTCGTCGTCCGTCCATCCGGATGGCGGAGCTTCACGCGGTTTTTCCTGTCTCCCCGCAGGATCGTCCACCGCAGCACCTCCCCGGTCTGGAAATGCCTCCACTCTAAGGCACCAATGGGGTCGTCCTCAGATTCATGGGGAAATGATGCCATGTGGGCCGCATCCTGGGCCTCAAGCATAGCCTCCTGTTTTGCCTGCTCTTCCCGGTGTTTCTTCCACCTCGCGAGGGCCATTTTTCTGGCATGGTTACTACGATTCATGTATGCCTCAAAGCATAACGAGAATCTTAATAAGATTCACTCAATAACACTGTTGGGGTAGAAAAGATTCGAATCTAATCAGATGGAACTAAACATAGCTACATACTTGCTGATATTGGGTGCCTATGTATGCACATACACACGGATCAGATGCTTATCAGTCGGGTCGTGGATGGTGACAGTTGGGCTAGTTCTAATGGCCTGTAATTATCCGAATGATTCTGATAATTGGTTTGGTGGGTTAGTGGTCCTGGCAATTTTATTTGGCGTCCAAGTTTTCATAGAGAAACGATTTATGGATGAGTCGCCGGAATTAGGGGAAAGTGAGCCGTCAAACACACCCCAACAAGACAGTGGTGGCGACAGCTAACGCTGCCGCCACACTTAAATCGTTCGATGAAATTATGAAAAAATACCTGATAGCAATAGTATCTATTGTTTTGGCCTCTGTCAGTTTGGTTCAAGCAGAAGGCAAGGCAGATCCCTTGGTCATTGCTGAGACTACCATAGTAGGTGAGAAGCAGACTTCTTCAGTTATTAAGATTGGAGAGATTTCTACCTGGTCAATTGGTAAGGAGAAGGATATCCTAGATACTGAGATGTTCTTCGGTAAGATCCTTACGATTAAGCCAGCCTCGAATTTAGACGGTTCCCACAAGGCATTGGTGACATATGTTGTTTCTGGAGAGCCTAAGCTCAAGGTCAAGACAGGGGTTGTTACTCAAGCAAGTGAAAAGAAGGTGTTCGTTGTGCCCATAGATGATAAGGAACGAACGATCCAATTGGGCGAAGGAAAGACCATTTTGATAAAACTGTATTTAGTTGATATGACTGGCAAAAAAATCTGATCGAACAAGGCGTGGCTACCAACAGGTTCCCCGTCGCAAGTCGAAAGTCTCATGACAACACAACCACCAAGCCTGAAATCAGAGTCCGCTCTCAGGAAACCTGTGGCAGCACTCTGACGTTCTCTGTAAAAATGAATGCTATCGAATGCACTGATGGTCAACTTGATCCGGCATGGGATAGCTTTGGGATCAGTCGGACTGACTTCCGCCCCCATTGGGATGGAGACTTAGTCAATGTATTCACCAGTGTCGGGCCTCAAGAAGATGAGGAAAGCACAGCAGAATTAATGAAGGATTGTGCCGTAGAAATGGCCAAGTGGGTGCTTGGGAATCGAGACCGATTCGGAAGAAATGATAAATTCCAAATTATTATCGCATGGCCAATATCAGTCCGTGAGTCCGGTAGGCATACAATTAAGACCGGAGGAACATACGAAGATTTGCAGATGATTGTAAGTGGACACAAAACTATCGAAATTAGGCCTTCCTGGAGTGGGGGCGTTTTTGAGAAATCGACAGAGAACAAGACGCCGTAGAACCAACCCGCACCCGCTCTGTGTTCATGCCCTCATATAAATACAACCTTAACCCAGCTATGGTCTGGCGCTCCCCGGTGCGGGTTGGCTAGGCTATATCGTTCGCTAGAAAATTGATGATCAAGGCATTTCTATCTGTCGTTTGTACTACTGCCGTCTTGTGTTCATGCGGGAAGCGGCAGAAGGCAGAACTTACCGTCGAACATTTACTCAAAGCGCAGGATATGGTCGCCTTCATGGTAGCGTTACCAGAGGACATAAAAGAGACCGATTTTGTGTGTCTTGAGCTGTTTGGCGATCGGGGCGTAATTGACTCGGCGCAATTTGCATATGGGCTCAAGCCAAGTGAGGTTCTGAGGATTTTCATCCATAAGAATAGTGGTGACTATCGATTCTCTGTCGTCACCGATACAATGGCGGTGAACGAGATCAAGCTTAAGCATGGTGAGGCCGAGTTGCGGACTTGGCGAGGGGATTCAAGTGAGAAGGTATTTTTGGTCGGAGACCCGCTCGCTGGCTTTACGATAGATGGACAGGTTTCGTACATGAATCCTACTGGCGATGATTTGAGCCTAAGAGTTGCAATCAAAAAGAGAAGCGAACAAGCCGGCGATGGCAACCCCTGACCCGCACTGAGTCCGAATGATCACTGGTAACGTAACCCTTAAACCGCAGTCGAAAGCGCGCCCTCGGTCAGGGGTGCCATGCCTTTGACGTTCTGCAATATAATGAAACTAGTGACATACCTCATATCCCTTTTCTTTCTTTGTATGCCTGCGCGCTCGCAGTTTCTTGATAAGGTCGCGCACGCGCAGGAAAAACCACTTAGTGCCGAGAATATCGCATTGCAGGCAAAAGAGATGATTGCGCAATTTGAAAAAGGCAAGTTACGGCCCGGTTATGGAATCGATGGAGTGCGAGCTGATCAGGGAAGTAAAGGACCAGTGATATGCTCGGGGCCGATGATTAAAATTGAGCCGACAAAAAGTGAAGAGTGGGCGGGTGTTGTGATGTTAAACGGAAAGGACCTTGCCGCATTGGGATTTGATGTCTTTCCGCAGGCATTCGCGCTTCTTGATCATCAGCATGGATATATGCGTCTCATAGGGGCTGCAGCGTTAAATAGCCTAAGTGGGAGGAAGGTGATTTGGGGCTATCTTGTGTCACCTTGGGATGATGGCGGAGCCCAAGAAGAATGGGCTATAAAGGCCAAGAATGAATGGACTGAGTGGTATGCGAACAGACTCTCCACAGATATCAAAGCTATGAAAAAAGCAGAACAAGGCGGGGCAGAATGAACTCGATGGGCTTGTCACCTTATCAAAAAATTTTGCCGTAGATATTGATTCAATGGAAGCCGCAGACACATTAGAAGAAACGCTAAAAGATAAGTCTTTGCAGAAGACCTCAGCATCTATTGCAGAAGTCGCTATTGATTCGGGTCTCGAGCCAGGCATACTCAAAGACATACCGGTTTTAGGCACTCTAGTTGGAGTCGGCACAGCTTTTGTAAGCATCAAAGAACGCCTATATCTCAGAAAGCTGGCGGCATTGCTGGAATGTATCGAGTCAGTCCCTGCTGAGCAGAGAGCGAAGGTTATTGATGAGACCAATCAAAGTTTGTCAGGTATAACCAGCGTAGGTGAGAAAGTGCTTCATGTGGTTGATCGTAGCGATGACGCAAGAACCTCAAAATTGGCTGGCCTGCTTTTCCGCGCATACTTAGAGGAACTATTGACTTATGAAGAGTTTGCGGACGCCGTTCATGCTATACAGAGAGTTCCTAGGTTTGCCCTGACGCATTTTATCTGTGGTGACCATGAAGAGATGCAAGCAGAAGACGCACATCTGCTTTATGGGACTGTATTGATTGAGCCTAGGGAGATGCATATAGCAGTCGAGGATCAGTGGGATCATAAGTCGACGGAGAGGTATGTGGTCACTGGTGGTGAGAATATGGTGGATTTGACCAAGCTAGGACTCAAAGTCCGCTCAATATTGAGAGACGAACAAGCAGCGGCGGAATGACCGCCCCTGAGGCTGACCTCACCTCCGCCCATACCTAAACCTCGGCTTTCCACCATGTCCCTTACCCGTAGGCGGCCTGAGGCCACGGAATGGGTGATTCAACCACGCTCGGTATTGCCGCTCCTCCTGACCCTGCTGGCGGGCTTGGTTGACGGCCTCAGCAAACTCAGGGCTTTTGACCCGCCTCTTGAACAGTCCGCGCCTTGAGAGGCCAGCGGCGGCTGCGGCCTCGGTGAAGGTGGAGCCTTCTGAGAGCTTTGTGAGGACAATCTGGCCCTTCCAATCGAGTGATTTCATACCCTCCAGGATGCTCAAAACTCATGTTTCGTCCATCACATGCGGGCGGGCGCGGGGATGTGGGGAACCGCACGAAGCATGGCTGCGATTTAGCATCAGCTGTATTGAAGGTGTCCGTGCGGTGATGACTAGGACGCTATCACCCATGATCGGACACCATAAACAAGTGCAGAAACACTGCACATTTTCATACACAAAGAGGTGATTTCGACATCTTGAAATCCACCTAAGTCCCTCAAGTTGAGGGAGCCACAAGGAAAGTACGCAGACTGGGACTCGAACCCAGGAC
>CAZIPY010000098.1:0-10037 GCA_964541125.1 uncultured Luteolibacter sp.
GCGCGTTCTGATCCGCGTGGACTTCAATGTTCCTCAAGACAAGAACACCGGCGAAATCACCAACAATCAGCGCATCGTCGCTGCGCTCCCCACCATTCAACATGCCCTCGATGCAGGTGCCGCGGTGGTGCTGATGTCTCATCTCGGACGCCCCAATGGGCAGCGCAACGAGAAGTTCACTCTCAAGCCCGTGGCTGACGAGCTGGCCAAGTTGCTCGATAAGCCCGTGGAGTTCGTCGCCGACTGCGTGGGTGCTGATGCCGAAGCCGCTTGCGCCGACCTACAACCCGGCCAGGTCGTGCTGCTTGAAAACCTCCGCTTCCATATCGAAGAAGAGGGCAAGTCTAAGCAAGAGGACGGCTCTTCGGTGAAAGCCGACCCAGCCGCTGTGGAAGCCTTCCGCTCAAGCCTCACCAAAATGGGTGACGTCTACGTCAATGATGCCTTCGGCACCGCCCACCGCGCACACAGCTCCATGGTGGGGGTCGATCTGCCTCAAAAGGCGGCTGGCTACCTGATGGAGGCCGAAATCAAGGCTTTCGACGCCGTTCTCAACGATCCCCAACGTCCGCTGCTGGCCATCCTTGGTGGCGCCAAGATCGCCGACAAGATCCCCCTCATCAACAACCTGCTCGAGAAGGCCGACGACATCATCGTGGGTGGTGGCATGGCGTACACCTTCCTCAAGGTGCTCAACGGCATGGAGATCGGTAACAGCCTCTACGATGAAGAAGGCGCCAAGATCATCGACGACCTCATGGCCAAGGCGAAAGAACGTGGTGTAAACATCCATCTACCCGTCGACTTCGTGACCGGTGACGATTTCTCCCCGACCGCCAACGTCGGCTACGCCACCGACCGTATTGAACCCGGTCTTGAAGGCTTTGATGCCGGTGAGGAAACTCGCAAGAAGTTTGCCGAGGTGATTGGTGCTTCGAAGACCATCATCTGGAATGGCCCTCCGGGCGTGTTCGAATTCGACATCTTCAGCGGCGGCAGCAAGGCCATGGCCGATGCGATTATTGCCGCAACAGAAGCCGGTGCCACCACCGTGGTCGGTGGAGGAGATACTGCCACTGCCGCTAAGAAGTTTGGTGCTGCACAGAAAGTGACTCACTGTTCGACCGGCGGTGGAGCTAGCCTCGAATTCCTCGAAGGCAAGGTGCTGCCTGGCGTCGACAACCTTGATGATGCCTGAGTCGACTCACCCCCTGTTTTTCAATCTCAACTAACATCCCCTCATGACTCGCAAACTGATTTTCGCCGCCAATTGGAAGATGAACAAAGGTCCACAAGAGACCTCTGACTTCGTTAAAAGCTTCGTCTCCACAATCAAGGGAGAGGACCTCGCCTGTGAAGTGGTGATCGCGCCCCCGTTCGTTTCGCTGCCGACTCTCGAGTCCCTCTTGCACGATGATAATCCCGGCATCCAGATTTCCGCCCAGAACTGCTCCCAATACGATGCTGGTGCCTATACTGGTGAAGTCAGTGGCGTGATGCTGCGCGAACTCCACGTGAAACACGTCATCCTCGGTCACAGCGAGCGTCGTTCGATCTATGGCGAGACTGACGATATCATCAACGCCAAGATGAAGAAGGCTCTGGAGAATAACCTGAAGCCCATCTTCTGCATCGGCGAAACTCTCGAAGAGCGCGAGTCCGGCAAGCTGGAGGACGTGCTCCGCACCCAAGTCACCGACGGCCTTAAGGATATCAGCGAAAAGGATCTCGGTGAATGCGTCATTGCTTACGAACCAGTTTGGGCGATCGGTACCGGTGTCACCGCCACCACTGAACAAGCTCAGGAAGCTCATGCTTTCGTGCGTAGCCTGATTGCTGATCTCTACGGCGAAGATGCCGCTGCCAAGATTCGCATTCAATACGGTGGTTCGGTGAAGCCCGGCAATTCCGGTGAGCTCATGGCCTGCCCTGATATCGACGGTGCCCTTATCGGTGGAGCCTCGCTCGATCCTCAAAGCTTCTTCGAAGTCATCAAAAACGGACTGGGCGAATAATGAGTCTGCGCAGCCTGTTCCTCTGCATCGCAGCCATCGGGCTGCTGAGTGGATCGCTGCACGCAGACCATGTCATTGTCACCGGCGGTCCTGCTCTTCGGAAGTGGGAGGATTTGCGGGTGCCTAAGGATCGTCACGATCGCTGGTGGGCCAACTTTATTCGGGCTTCTACGATCCGGATGGACCAATTGATTAATGACGAGTTGCCGTCCGGTAAGATCGTCTGGATGGTCTATAAACCCGGTTATGTCGATCGTGGTAAGGAGGATGGTAAGCCCTATGTGACTTGGATTGAGAATCTGGCGGTCAAGCGCAAGGCACGCTTGATTTGGTTTTCTTCCGGAGAGGAATATATCCGCAAGTTCAATGGCTTGGCAGCAAGCTCAGTGCGTGGATATGACTACTTTGGTCACTCGAACAAACACGCCTTTATGTTCGAATACGGTAGTGACATCATTGCGGCGTCGACTGCCTGGCTTCACGAAACAGAACTCAACCAGATTCGTTCTGCGGTGTTTCACCCACAAGCCAGTTGTACGAGCTGGGGATGTCATACGGGTCAGAGTATGAGCCAAATCTGGAGGCAGACCCTGGGTGTGCCTCTGCGCGGGGTCAAGGGGCCGACCAACTACACCGTGGTCGGTCAGGCCAAGCTGCCATTGGCCAAGGGTCGATGGACCCAATGAGCCGAGGTTCATGGCTCTCTATCTTCTTTTCAAAGGCGTCAAATCCCTCAATACTCCATCTCCATGACCTTCGCCGAACTCGAAGCCCTCTACAATCTACCCTTCTTTGATCTCCTCAAGCGTGCCCGTGAGGTGCATGACGAACACTGGAAGGATGGCAAGGTCCAGCTCTGCACGCTGCTTTCCATCAAGACCGGTGGCTGCTCCGAAGACTGCTCCTATTGTTCCCAATCGGCCCACTACAAGACCGGCCTAGAGAAGGAAGCGCTCCTGCCTCGTGAGGAAGTCATGAAGCACGCCGAGGCTGCCAAGGCCAACGGTTCCACCCGCTTCTGCATGGGCGCCGCTTGGAAGGGTGTTCGTGGAGGCACGCCTCAGTTCGAACAAGTGCTCGACATCGTTCGCGACGTATCTGAGCTGGGTCTTGAAGTCTGTACGACTCTCGGCGAAGTCGGACCTGAGGAAGCCAAGCAACTGCACGAGGCTGGTGTGACTGCCTACAATCACAATCTCGATACTTCCCCGGAGCATTATCCCAATATTGTCACCACTCATACCTACGAGGATCGTTTGAAGACTATCCGTAACGTGCAGGATGCCGGCATGTCTGTCTGCTGTGGAGGTATTCTCGGCCTCAGCGAGACCATCACCGACCGACTGCGCATGCTGGAGGTTATTTCGAGCTTCAATCCGCAACCCGAGAGTGTGCCCATTAACTCGCTGATGCCTCAGCCCGGCACGCCGCTTGCTGAGAATCCCCAAGTCGATCCCTTCGATCTGGTGCGCATGATCGCCTGCACTCGCATTGCGGTTCCCGGTGCCAAGGTCCGCCTATCCGCCGGCCGCACTCGCATGTCAGATGAAATTCAGGCCCTCTGCTATTTCGCCGGTGCCAACTCCATTTTCTACGGTGAGAAGCTCCTCACTGCTGACAACCCCGAAACCTCGAAGGACCTGCAGCTCCTCGAGAGGCTTGGTCTTTGCCCGCAACTTCCGGACCGTTCTCAGAAGGCCCCGGAGATCGATCAGGATCTTCCTGCGTCTCCCGCGGCACCTTGTGATGCATCAACGGAAAATCCCAGCTGTGCGGTCAGCGGGGGTTGTTGCTAGAGCGATTCTTAAAAGTATGGCTCTAAGGAGCGCCGTAGTATTTCGAGAGTGTTGAGGCGTGCTCTGGCAATTGCTTGGCCAATTCCTTGTTGTCTTCGAAAATACCCGATTCGTCCAACAGCTTGTTGATGTATTCGAAGCGTTGCGAGCGGCTTTGAACTGGTTGGAGCCAAGACGTCAGCTTGATCAACTGTCTTCTGAAGATTCCATAGGATGGACCGAATAGATTCGTCAGCTTGTTCTTCGTGATCCTATGTCTCAGTCCTTTCTCATCGAGGCTCTTGTTGACCTTGTTCAACTCTTGATTGGGTAGGTCGACTCGCGCTTGTAAAATCGATTCCAATCGCTTGATTTGCGTTGAGGGGTCGTTTTTGAAATCCTCATAGAGGAACACATGAACTTTGCTGAAAGTGCTATTGTAAGATTTCAGCAATTGGCTGTAGCGAAATGTTTCCACTGAAAATGCGGATTGCGGGATGAATCTGCGCCTGCTGTTGTCCGGCTTTCTATCGCCTTCAATCCACTTTTGAAGTTCAGTGCCAGGGCCGGGACCATGAATGAAGCCAGGGCCCAAAGGTTTGTCATACCAGCCAATTTTCACGTATTGGTTATACAGTGAATTGATCAGATCCGCTTGATTCCTTAGGAATAGGATGATTTCAGACTCTGGTGCGATTTCTGCCAGTCTTCTTGCAATGGTTCCACGATTGGAAAAGCCCCAGAAGGCAAATCCAGAGAATAGCTCATCGGAGATTAGTATCGCATTCTTGTTTGCAGCTTTCTTTGCCAACTCCAGTTCACTCTGAAGCAACGAAGAATCATACTCGATGTCGTCCGCATACTGCAACGAGTTGAATGCCTCATTTTCCTGAGTGTAAGGGCGGCCTAAGTAGAAGACGTCCTGGATGTTGGGGAATACCAACTTTTGGAAATAAGAGGATGCGGTTTTTTGTAAGCCGATATGGATAAATGTTTTGCTCATTTCTTAGCTGAGTCCTTCAGCTGTTGGGTATGACTTTTGTGAATGTTGAACGCTCAGGTCTCAGTTAGGGAGGTTGTGGTCTACGTTGTTTGTCGATTCTGGCGTGAGATAGTTAGAATCGACAGGCCTAGGCAGCATGCGATCAGTAGGGTCAGAGTGAAAGCACAGTATTTGAGTGTCTCGATCGTATGCGGTGGATCGTGGTCGTCGATGTCATGTTCGATCGGTTTGCCTTGCACCCACGGCATGGGTTTGCGCACGGCAAGGAAGACTTCGCGGTGGTTGCGATTGCGGTAGTCGTTGCGGAAGGTTTCAGCCTCACGAATCATCAGATCGATGCGCTGATTGACGAAAAAGTCCGAGGTGGGCCGCGCGTCTTCATCATCTTCGGGCCAGATTTCGATACTCTCGAGCTCGATCGCAGTGCCGTCGGTTGCCAAGCGCCGGATGCGGCTGACTCGTTCACGAGCTTCTGCCAAATCACTCGCTCCAGAGGCTAGTAGGCGGCGCAGTCCTGACTTCACGATTTCAAATCGCTCGGCTTCTTCAGGAGTCATCGGTTCATCGATGTTGCGGACGCGGTTGATACGACGCTGAAGGCGGACGCGTTCGACTTCAAATGGGTTGCGTACGGCCTGAGTCACGATCATGCCTTCGTAGGCATAGCGCAGCGGCATGATTTTAGCTGGGACGGGGATGCCGCCTTTTTCACGGATTAGACTGGCATCCTCAAAGAGGCCCCTGTTCATCTCCTTGTAGGGAACCAGTGCTCCAGCGAGGAGCATTTGGGGTACGAGAAGTAGGGGAACGGCTGTCAGTGCGGCGCGCTCTGAACGCACCATGGAGGAGACCACGAGTGCCAGTGCGGTGCCAGTCCAAGCTGTGATGCTCATCCAGCCCCAGTGACTGAGTAGCATGCCCTCGATTTCCAGGAAATGGTTGCCGATGAGCAGATAGACTAGGCACTGAAGGGAGGCCAGAAGACTGAGTGCCATGAATTTGGCGAGAATGTAGGTTCCCGCAGATGGCTGACAATTGCGCTCCCGCCGCAACATGGCCCGGTCTCTTAGAATTTCCGTGGCAGAATTGGTCAGGCCAAGGAACATCGCGACGGTGGCACTTAGGAATAGATAGGCCGGGATATGAAGGGCGCTTTGGAACTCATACTGTCCCTGTGGGGAGGAGCGGAGAGTGATGGCGATCAGTCCGGCGAGAAGGGGAGCCTCTAGGCAGGTGCTGTAGATGGTACCCCGGTTGCGGAACTTCGAGATGAAGGACCGCATGAAGTGCGTCACAAAGACGGCCATCATGGTGTGGATGCGGCGGCCAGGGATCCGCGGTACGGGGAGCTTCTCCATCCGGTCTCGCGGGCGGCTGATGGGACCAGGATCGGTCTTGAGGGAGCGGATCAGAGTTTGACCCTCGAACCGCTCCTGCCAGAAGGTGGACGGGAAGCGGCGCACTGAGGCGCCCTGAACGCCCGCGCCACCACTCATGGGTGTCTCCAGAACATCGAAGACAAAGTCGGCGCCAAGCGGAGCCTTGGAGGATGCGGCAGGATGGGTAATATCCAGCTCTTCGCAGGCATGGTGGAAGTATTCAACCATGGCTTCGGGTGAGCCGAAGTAGGCAACCCGCCCGCCGCCATCGAGCAACAGTACCTTGTCGAATTGACCCAGCACTTGAGCGCCGGGACGATGAAGGGAGGCGATGACAATCTTCTCTTGGGCGAGCGCTCGCAGGGTTTCGGCGACGTGTTCGGAGTCCTTGGAGGAAAGGCCGGAGATAGGTTCGTCGAAGAGGAAGACTTCTGCGCGGCTGGCCAAATCAAGTCCGAGATTGAGTCGGCTACGCTCTCCACCGGAGAGTGACTTTTCACCGGCCCGGCCGACCCGGCGATGAGCGATCGGTTGGAGCCCTAATTCGGCGATGATGCCATCGACTCGTCGTTCGTGTTCGGCAAATGACTGTGCCGGTCGTCTGATCGTGCTGGCGTGACGGAGGTGTTCGCGCACCGTGAGTAGCGGATTGATTGCTTCCTCCTGAGGCATGTAGGCGATGAAGGGAACCAGTTGGCGCCGGTTGTGGTAGAGCGATAGGCCATTGAGGCGGATGCGGCCGCGACTTGCGCGTCTCTGACCCGAAAGTGCGGCAAGAAGGGTGCTTTTGCCACAGCCGCTCGGGCCGATGATGCACATCATCTCACCTCGCTGGACTTCGAAGTCGATGTGATCGAGCGCGCGAACATCCTGCGAGAAGTCGTGGGTGAGATTTTCCACCTTCAGGGACTCAATTAGGGTCCGTTCTTCGTCGAGGAAGCCCTCGCTAAATCTGCAACGCACGGATTGACGTTCCGAAAGGCGAATTAGTGCGCCGTCCTTGAGACTAGCTCGGTTGCGGACCAGGCTGCCGTCTACTTTGATGGGGCCCTGCTGGGAGATGATCTTGAGCTGGCCGACATTCTTTGAGGCATCGTAGTGGATATGCAACAAGCAGTCAGGTGAGAGTCCCTGCCCGACTAGGAGATCTCCACGCTGCAACAGGGTTGGATCGTTGGAGACCTGATATTGCTGGCGTTCGTTGTTGAGCTTGAACCGCCTGCCCGATTGCACGGCCAGTCGGCGCAAATCGTTGAAGCGCATGTTGAAGCCTTCGTCATCGCTGATGACGGCGTGATTCGGGAAGCGCAGCCGTTGATCTTTCTCAAGTGGTGATCCCTGATCGACACGCAAATCACTCGATTGCAGGACCTTGATGCTGACCTCGAGTCCGAAGCGGACACGCAAGACACTGCTGCGGCTTCTGCTGCGTTCGGCGTTCAATCCACCCGACCCAGGCTCCAGATAGATGGTGGGGTGCATTTCAGTGCGCCTAGCATCGAGGAAGAAGCCGAGATCCTCATGGGTGATGGTCCAGCCTGGAATGACCAATGGTTGGCGGGCACGCATTCTGAGGAAGGAACCCGATTCGACGAGGCGCCCTCGGTTCCAGAGAGCATGCTCGCCAGTGTTTCGCACCAGAATGAGATCTCTACTGCGATAGACTCGGAAGCTATGACCATGGGCCTCGGCTGGAAGCTGGACATCGCATTGGTCGTGGCCGAAAATCACGCGCTCGAAGGGGAGGGGGGAGGAATTCTTGTCATCCGCCATTCCTTGCATTTCTCGAATGATGGCTGATCCAAACTCAGGATGCCCCATGCGCTTCATGAACACCTCGAAGTTGGCGCGGTTGCGCTCTGATCGGCCGGCGGCATCGACCAAGGTGAAGAGCTGAAGGCCGAGTGAGAGTTTCTCTTCCTCGCGGTAGCTGTCCTTGAGATCGAGGGCGAGTCGGCTGAGTGATTTGGGGTTGTTGAGCGCCCGCCGCATCCGGCGGCGCATCCAGCTGTGGTCGACCTCAGGATAGGAGCTGTGGAGCAAATCCAAAATCAGATCTGCCTCCCGTTGGCTGAGTTCGCCGTCCAGCATGGCGAAAGTGGCGAAGGCATCCACCAATTCACCGACGTGGGCGTCGCTACCCGGCCGCAGAGTCCGCATTCGGCCAATTCCTGGGATCAGGCGCAGAAAACGTCGCAGCAGGGCACGTCGCCACCACTTGGCCTGGTCGCCGCTGTCACTAGGGGCATCGCTCACTGACCTCTTGTATGCCAAGATCCCCCAGACTCTAAGAAAAAAGGGGTTTGCATTTCGCCCCCACAGGTTATCTTTGAACGTCTCCGGGGTCGGTTCGCACGCCTGCTAATCAGGCCCGAAACCGAAAGCCCGGATATTTTTTACCCATCATGTCAGACTCACAGCCACCCAAGGATCCGCGCGGCCCCAACCAGGAGGGCCAGCCAGAGCCAAGCGGCTTCAATTGGCGCATGTTTGCGCTGTTTGCCATCGCCTCCATGATTTTGGCAGTAGCCTTCCTCAACCCAGGAGCGGACGGTAACAAGCAACGGACCAAGTATTCCACCTTCAAGACGGCTTGGGATCAGGGTCGCGTGATCACCGGCGACAAGGACAAACCTCTCAACGTCTTCACCACCGATACCTCCTACGATGCCACCATCGAAGGTTGGATGTATCCCAAAAAAGTGGTTCCCAAGGGCCAGGATCCCAAACCAGAGATCGAGAAGTTCCACATTCCGGTGAATCTGGATCTGCAAGGTGAGACAATTGCCGACATTCTTGGTGATGGGGTTGAGGTCAGCCAGACCGGTGCAGAAGTCATTGCCGTTGATCCTGATAGCGAGCAACTCACTCTTGCAGACCTCCGCCGCAACAAGGCCTTGGGGCAGTTGAAATCCATCAATACCAAGAGCGAAACTTTCAAGTCGGGTCTGACGATTCAAACCACTAAGTCCGGCGATGCGATGATCACAGGATCACGCCGCATCATCACCAATGTGCAAACACCCCGCGATGAGAAGACTGGCAAGAAGCTCCAGGCCTTTCCATTCCGTGTGCAGGTCTCCTCGATGCTGCAGACCGAAGAGTTGCGTGAGTTGGTAAAGGATGATGCCATCTATGAACGCAAAAAGGACTATTTGAAGGGCATCCTGATGACCTTTCTGCCCTTCCTGCTGATCATTGTCATCTTATTCTTCCTGTTCCGTCATCAGATGAAGTCGGCGGGTCGGGGCGCCATGTCCTTTGGGAAGAGCAAGGCTCGCTTGCTTACCATGGATCGCAACAAAGTCACCTTCAAGGATGTGGCTGGTATCCAGGAGGCCAAGGAGGAGCTCTTTGAAATCGTCGATTTCCTCAAGGATCCCCGCAAATTCCAGAAGCTCGGTGGCAATATTCCCAAGGGTATTCTGATGGTGGGCGCACCCGGCACCGGTAAGACTCTACTTGCTCGTGCCATCGCCGGTGAAGCCGATGTTCCCTTCTTCTCGATTTCCGGTTCCGACTTCGTCGAGATGTTCGTCGGCGTCGGTGCCTCACGCGTGCGCGACATGTTCGAACAGGGCAAGAAACATGCTCCCTGCTTGATCTTCATCGATGAGATCGATGCTGTCGGCCGCCACCGTGGTCACGGAATGGGTGGTGGTCACGATGAGCGTGAGCAGACCCTCAACCAGTTGCTGGTGGAGATGGACGGATTCGAGGTCAACGACGGGGTCATCGTGATCGCCGCGACCAACCGCCCGGATGTGCTGGACCCGGCCCTGTTGCGTCCGGGCCGTTTTGACCGCCAGGTGGTTGTACCCCTGCCGGATATCCGCGGGCGCGAACAAATCCTGAAGGTACATAT
>CAZIPY010000099.1:0-2111 GCA_964541125.1 uncultured Luteolibacter sp.
TCGTAGTCGAAATCACTGGTTTGCATTTGGCGAGAGCAAAACCTCCTCAGCAGAAAAATAAAGCGCGATCTATCGGCACCGGGCCAATGTCATTACAGCGTAGGCAGTTCCGTAGGGCTGGTGATACGAATAAAACGGAAAATCCCACCACGAACCGTCCTTCTCCTGCAGCGGCAGGATGGTTTCGGCAATTAGCGCGGCGTGTTTGGCCTGCTTTTCCTTGGGCAGCAGTTTCACCGACTCGGTAAAGTAGAAGCAACCGTAGTAGTAGAAGTAACCTGCCAGCTTGAAGGGACCTTCGTGGGGTACCGGGCGCTTGCGGGTGTTGCGCATGAAGCCCTCACGCGCGATGAAGCGGTCGGCCCATTGCACCAGCACTTCGTCGGTCACGGCCTTGTCGCCAAACACGCGCATGCAGGCGTTGCAGGTTTGCGAGCGGGCGAGGGATCCGGCGGGGCGGTTGATCGCAATTCGGGGAGCCTTGCGGTGGGGGAAGCTGTAGACGTAGGCGAAGTCCGGGGTGCGTTGCATGCGGATGGACTTGAGGCTGGCATCGACGATCTTCTGGTCGAGCTCTAGCCCCATGGCATCGCGGCCCTCGGCCATGGCCAAGAGCATGGTGGCAGTCGTGAATGCGGTCGGCAGACCCGAGGGCTTGCGGGTCTGAAGGTCATCAAAGACATCGAGATAGCCCCAGCCGCCGTTGACGTCGGCGTAGCGGTTGGCGAGTTCAATTTGCTCTTGGCCGAGTTTCTTCCACTTGGCCTTCAGCTCCTTGTCGTCGGTGGTGTTGTAGAGGCGCGTCAGCGACTTCAGGCCGTAGGCATGGCCCCAGACATTGTAGGTGGTGGTGGGATCGGCGCGGCGGAGTTTGGGGAGGTGTTCGGCGGACCATTCGCCAGCGCGGCGGATGGACTCCTGCACTTCGGGGCGTTGATCGTTGGCGTCGATCATGCCGGAGAGGGCCAAGCCGGTGCTGCCCGCACGATAGGCGTGGTGCGCACCCGGCAGGGGAGCGTAGATGTTGAGCGCCTTGGTGCGGGTGGCACTACCCCAGGAGCCGTTCTTGTTCTGGTCTTCGACCAGAAAATCGACGCCGCGTTTCATCGCCACGTCTATGCGTTCGGTCAGGGGAGCCTTCTGTTCAGCAGGCTTCTCGGCCATGCCGATGCCGGCGAGGCTGAGGGAAAGAGCGGGAATCAGGAGGCGCATGGCTCCTGCAACCTATTCGCGTTCTGAAGAGTTGCAATGCTGAAGGATGCTTGTCGCGCCTTAGCCCTGGGGCGAAGGCGGACAAATTGATTCAAGGCTTCAGCTCCTTGATCACGAAGTTGCGGTAGAAGATCTCCTGGCCCTCGCTCTGCAGGCCGATGCCTCCTCCGACCAGTGGCTCGCCGGCCTCCTTCGCCCCCTCCTTGGGGTCGCGCAGGTTGGTGATTTTGTTCACCACAACGCCGTTGTGGATGATGGTCACCGAGTCGGCGCCATGGACGATGGCCTCGAGGGTGTTCCATTCGCCGTGGGGATTGGAGTTGGGGCCTTCGCCCGGGTAGCGGGCCAGCACGGTGCGTTTGCCGAAGGGGTTGGCGAGGCGGGCCTCACCGCCCTTGTCCTCGGGCAGATAGCGGTCGGTGCCTTTTTCAACGAAGGTGTCGCTGAAGGGGCCGAGCTTGGAGGCCATCCAGAAGCTGCCGGGAGCATCGGCCTTCATGTTGATCTCCACGGATTTGGGTCGGTTGTCCTTCACGCATTTGGAGTCGAGATCGACATGGCTCATCAGGCCGGCATTCATCGAGGCCTTCTCCTTGCCCCAGCGATAATCCACCTTCACGTGGTAGTGGGTGTAGGCTTTCGCGGTGGTGATCAGGCCATTGGTGCCCTTCTTGACGTGAATCTGATCCTTCTCGGCAACGAACACGTCCTGCTTCTTGGCGTCTTCGATGTAGCCGGTGCCACGGAAGTAAATGCGGAAGTCATCGAGGCTGCCCTTGTAGAGCGGCTTGAAGCCCTCATCGGCGTGGGCAGTGAGCGGGGCGAGGAGGGCGAGGCAGAGAAGCGGGAGTCGAGAGATCATGGGCGGGAGACGGATGAACCAGAGATAACGTTGGGGA